>JBHLOD010000257.1:0-3436 GCA_048940825.1 Promethearchaeota archaeon
GTGGTGGGTCTACTTGTTGCCCTCCCTTCAGCAGTGAAGGCCCTACTCATGACTCCAACTGAGGCGCACAGTATCATTGAGAGCGAGGTCTTGCTTGAAACTGAAAGTATGGGGACTCCTGCCTATGAACTCGTTGCCTTGGGAATCACAGGCTATCTTCTATCGCCCCTGCTGATGGCCTTTAGATATATCCCAATGAGCACCTTTGGCTCATTGATGTTTGCCGCTCTCGTTATTCCTTTGCTTGGGATATTCATAGTTGCATTTACTCGCCTTCTGTCAAGACCGACAGCTAGCATCAAATCCAGAATCTTGGCGAGGATGAAAGGCAAGTCTTTGCACTCAGGATCGAAAGTGATCTCTGGGAATCTTCGCCTCTTCAAGAAGAGCGAGTCAATAGGAGTGATGTTCATAGCGATGGTCTTCACGGCCGGCATCTTTTCGTCACTGTCAGCACACACTGCCAGTACTCACATGAGAGATGTGCTCTATTTCGAAACTGGAGCCGACATCAAAATCGAGGTCAAATCGTCGTTGGATAATGTGACACTTGATATACTCGAAAATGTGACTGCTCTTGACGAGGTCGCTTTTGCTAGTGGGGTTCTCGAGGTTGAGGCGCATGTTGGATACTGGACTTCAGATTACGGAACACGACACTATCTCAGAACTCCGATTCCTGTGTATGGAGTGCAACCCCTAGCATGGCTGCACTCGGCATTCTGGCTGCCCTATTTCACCAAGGACGCCGCTCCTTTGGATTCACTCACCCTACTTGCATCCGACTCTACCAACATCCTATCATCCTTCAAGCCAGTTGACCACTATAACATTGAAGGCTGGCAATACATACCCGTTTATGGGGACCAGGTGACATTGGAACTCGAGGGTGAGAGCTGGACGAATGTCAGCGACTGCACCATCGTTGATGTTCTATCTGACAGCTACGAAGCGCAATATGGAGGTAGAACGTACTTCCCTGGTGAATCGAGCGCCAGTTCGTTTCTTGCTGTTGACCTTGATTACGTTCATGCATGTTTGAACACTACCAAGATAAGCAGCATTTACGTGAAACTTCGACCTGGCGCAAACCACACCCAGGCGCTCATCAGTCTCTATCAGATTGCACCCTTCAGCTTTGATGAGCTTCAATCAGCAGAGGCGCTCATTGATGCAGCTTTGGAATCCAGAGCAGGTCAGTCAATCTATGGTGCATATACTCTGAATGTTGTCTTTTCACTTCTCTACCTGACAGTCGGGGTTTTGATAGTGTCAATTGTCAGATTTGGAAAATTGAAACGGCAGTTTTCGATAATGAGAGCGCTTGGCTCCGACGGAAGGGCAATCATCACCTCAGTCCTGATTGAATCAGCTACGGGCATCGCAATAGCGGCGGCAATTGGCACCCTTGTAGGTCTATTCTTGACTAGCTTCGTTATTCAGTTGCCACTAGTGTACATGGGTAGTATGACTGAACTTTTATGGAACCGGCTTCCGGTGCTGCTAGCTGTCCCCGTGACCCTACTCATGGTGATTCTTGGAGCAGCAGTGATATTCACTTTGGCGGCCACGTACATCGTTGTCGTCAAGAACCTCAAGACCAATATCGCAGAAGAAATACAATACGTGGAATGATGAAGAATGGCAGAAGACTTGGAATCAATCGCTGAACAGAACAAGGTCGTCGTAAGAGACCTGATGAAAGTATATAGACGGGGACGGAAAGAGGTCATTGCTCTAAGGGGCATTGACTTCGAAGTCGGAAATGGAGAATTCCTATCGATTGTCGGGCCCAGTGGATCAGGAAAGTCGACTCTGCTAAAGATGCTGGGAGCTTTGGATCGACCCACAGCCGGGACAATTCTGTTTGATGGCAATAGCCTTACGCTGCTCGATGACAGGAGATCCATGCTATTCAGACGGCAGAAGGTGGGGTTTGTCTGGCAGACCGGAAACCTAGTCCCAGGTCTCACCGCGTTCAAGAATGTCACACTCCCAATGCGCTTGGCAGGAGCTCCCAAAGGTGCAGCCAACGAGCGAGCAAGAATGCTGCTTGAAACAATGGGTCTCGCTGAGAGGGTGACGCACAAGCCCAATCAACTCAGCGGAGGAGAGAATCAACGCGTCGCCATCTGCGTGGCACTTGCCAACAAGCCCGAACTACTTCTTGCAGATGAGGTCACTGGAGAGCTTGACTCAGAAACCGCCACCATGGTGATGGATTCCTTGCGAAAGACCAACCAAGAATTCGGAACGAGTATTGTCAACGTCACTCATAATCCACGGGTTGCAGAATACGCAGACCGAGTCTTGCACATTAGGGATGGACTGATTGAAGGTCAGAGGCACACGCTGTATGGCGACATAACTGAGATTGACGCAAAAGGTAGAATGGTAATCCCTGAAACTGTTAGAAGGCTTGCAGGCATTGGGAAGAGAGTTGTTTTGAAGGTGACATCGGACGGTCTTCTTGTCAGCCCACTCGCGGCGCAGGATCTTAACAACGATATCCCTGAAACGCAGGTTGGAGCTTCTGAGCCCTGACCAACGAGAAGGTGTGTGTTGTAAACAGAATTGCGGTGGTTATGTTGAGTCAGAAAGGTCTCCCGTGGTCATTCTACGCGGTGATAGTCACATTCGGCATTTTCTTCTTTAGTGTGAACGCATACATCCTAACAATCTGGCTTTCCCACCCTCTCAGGAGTGAGCTGTGGCTGATTGGGGTTGTGGTTGGGCTAGTTGGATTGCTGTATTCAGTGCGCGTCGTTCGTATCCACCAAAGGGAGAGAATCGAAGCAAGACAGGATGAGTTGGCGGCCGCAAGGGAAGAATAGTACGGAATATGATTTGAAATGTGCGTGATTCACAAGCTTTTATGAGAGGACCCGTTGCCGATTTCTTGGACCGAACAAGAGGAGGAATCCGAGTCGACACTAGTTTCCAATGATCACCCAGCATACCACGCCGGAAGAAGGCAAGGGACTACTATGCTGTCTTTTCTCTTGATCTTGACGATGATAATTGGAGTCAATGTGTATGTCGATTCATTCTCTATGCATATCTGGACTGAGTTCACTGATGTTGGGCCTCACGCCATGATTGCCCATGGCGAAGGCATCCAGAATTATGTAGACGATATTGAGGCTTTGGCACACGTGACCAAAGCGTCAGTGACTCAAGATGCGACTGCATTTCTACGAATGGACCAGAATGAAGTGTATCAAGGAGGCGGACTAGCTCCTGACTTCATGATGTCAGGACGAAGCTACAGCCTTAGCAGCGATTACGTCACAGACTTCCCCTCCGTTTTCAATCTCTTGGAAGGTCGTTTTCCCGAAACAGAGCTTGAGATTGCCATCTCATTGAGTGTGGCAAACACGGCCAACGTCTGGATAGGGGCGCAGATGAACTACTCTCACTTCCTGAATGGACCCAA
>JBHLOD010000258.1:0-3431 GCA_048940825.1 Promethearchaeota archaeon
GTCACGAATAGATGCAACCTTCGATGTCCGATCTGTTTTGCAGTGGCCGCAGAAGGTGGAAACGTCTATGAACCCACCCCGGAAGAAGTTCTTGAGATGATGAGGAACCTGCGCAGCAACAGACCAGTACCTGCTCCTGCACTTCAGTTCGCGGGAGGTGAACCTACGGTGAGTAAGCACCTCCCTCAATACATAAAGTGGGCTAAGGAGCTCGGTTTCAGACATGTGCAGATTGCTAGCAATGCAATCAGGATTGGAAAGAGCAAGGAGTACTTCCAAGAGCTCAGAGACGCAGGGCTGTCAACAGTCTATATGCAGTTTGACGGTGTCACGCCTGGCCCGTACCTAGAGGCACGCGGCACGGACTTGCTGCCAGTCAAGAAACAAGCCATTCAGAACGCCAGAGAGATAGGAATGGAGTCGCTTGTCTTGGTGCCTACTGTTGTCCGAGGCATCAACGATGATCAAGTTGGTGACATAATCGAGTTTGCAGTGGAGAACCGAGATGTCATCCGTTGTGTCAACTTCCAGCCAGTGAGCATTACAGGTCGAATTGACCATGATGCCCGAACTGAGATGCGAATCACCATTCCTGATGTGATTCATCTGATTGAGGAGCAGACAGGTGGCAAGATACCTGCTGATGCGTGGTACCCTGTGCCGGCTATGATGCCCGTGGGCAGGGCCCTTGGTCTGATGAAAGAAACGCCTCAGCTAGAGCTCAGCACCCACTTTGCCTGCGGAATGTCCACCTTTATCTACATCAACGAGGACGGAGACTATGAACCAATCACGAACCTGATTGATGTGTCCAAGTTCTTGGTCCTTCTTGAGGACATTTCAAATCTCTTCGCGGAGGAGAAGATGGGTGCCAGCAAGCGTGCAAAGGCCAAGCTAGCCGCAGGAGCCCGCCACATCAAGAGAAAGGGAATTATCAAGGACTTGCTCAGCGCATTCTTGAACCGCGGAGACTACGAGTCACTAGCTAAGTTCATGCGCAGGATTATCATGGTTGGCTTAATGCATTTCCAAGATCCCTACAATCTAGATTTGGAGCGAATCCAGCATTGCGACGTGAACTACTCGGCACCCGACGGCCGTATAATCCCGTTCTGCACGATGAATACGATACACCGGTCACGACTTGAGGATAAGTTCAGTCAGCCCCTCGACGAGTGGCGCTCTAGACATAAGCCCAGCCAGGTCGAAGAAGACAGCATCTCCAATCCATACAAGGAATAGGAATGACGTCCCGGGATGGAGAGTGAGCTGCCTCTCCGTCCTCGGTTCTTACTTAAACACGCTAGTTGCTTGTGGTGTCATTAGTCCACACACCTTGGACAGGATTCCACTCGACTTTGAGAAATGCTAGCTGCCACAAGAGAAAGTGAGCTTCCTTGCGCGCTCTAGACCAGGAGGATTTTCGCGAAGAACAACTTTAATAAGAATGTGGATTTCTTAACTCCACTATAATCTGGTGGGTGTGCGGGAGCAGGTCCACCAGATGAACGAAAGGCGAGCATGTGGGCTAGTTTTTCGTTACATGCCCTCAATTACGAAACTCCCCCCTCCTACCACGATTTCCCATGTGCTCGCCACCTCATATAGCTGCATTTCTTTTGACACCAGTTTGCCGAAACTCTGCATTGTTAATGTGTCATATGATCAGAGATGTTCTTACGGCGCACAAGTTTAAGAGACCGTTTGATGGATTTCAAAGAGTCGTCGCAGCCTTTCCATGGATTCAGGCACCTAATGAAACTCTTAATTAGCAACCAGTAGAAGCTCTGACTGAAGTGGACTCAATGAAGAGGCGTAGGGAGCTGAAAGTTGTTCAAGTAGATGCGTTCACTGACACTCCGTACGGAGGCAATCCTGCCGCTGTTGTTTTCATTCACAGTGACATTGAGGAGTCTGACATGCACAGAATTGCCCGCGAGATGAATGTGAGAGAAACAGTGTTCGTGAGTAAGTCAAAGATTGCCGATTTCCGCTTTCGCTTCATGACACCAAAGAGAGAGATTGATTTCTCGGGCCACCCGACAATCGCTGCATTTCATGCGTTAGTGGGGGAGGGTCTTGCAGAGGTGCCCAACGATGTAAACACATTCGAGCTAGAAACCAATGCAGGTGTATTGTCAGTTGATGTGATGAAGAACGAATCTACTGGACGACATGAGGTTCAGATAACGCATGATACACCAACATTCATGAACACATATGACCCGAAGGAATACGCAGAGGCGCTTGGACTATCGCTTGCCGACATTCTCTCTCCAAACCCCGTTCAGACTGTTAGTACCGGCACCCCCCATCTGATGGTCCCGGTGTCGACAATGCGATCCATCAATCGTCTTGATCCGGACTGGGCTCGACTCAAAGAACTCCGTGAAGGTGCCGATTATGTTTCTATCCAAGTCTTCACCAGGGACACAATCGAACCGACCTCTGACGCCCATGTTCGCCATTTTGCACCAGCTCTTGGTGTCTATGAGGACCCGGTCAGTGGGTCCGGTGCCGGCTGCATGGCGAGCTACATGATAAGGTATGGCCTCATCGAGCCGACAATCCCGGTGACCAGTATCGTAATCGAACAAGGTCACTCGGTAGGTCGACCTGGAAAGGTATTTGTCGAGGTCCAAGGGAACCAAGAAGACATCAAACAGGTGAAAGTGAGTGGGACTGGGGTCACGGTACTCAAAGGGACTCTCTACCTCTAGTATACTCAGCTCTTCTTGGGAGCCTTTCCCATTCCATGCCGTCGAGAAAACCCTTATCATCTAAGTGCAGTGCCTCCGCAGCAGGTGAATTCCTCTGCTAGACACTCTTGGAAGAGCAATTGAAGGACTCTCCGACAACGACGTATCTTTTGCTGACATCCGCCAAGAATCATTGACGGGCACTCAACTCACAGTCGTGAATGGTGCGCTTCGTACTTTCAACCAAGCAAGCAAGTCTGGGACTGTTGCGAGAGCTTTGGTTGGTGAGAGCTGGGGGCAGGCATCTACAACCGAAGCATTGACCGATGAACGTCTGAAGAAACTCTTGTCTGACGCGGCAAAGATGGCCAAAGCAACCTCGAAATACACAAGAAAGCAGATTGACCTTACAGGAGTCAAGGCCATTGAGAAGAGCCTCTGGCAGAAAGTGAAAGAAGATCCTGCTGATGTTTCCACTGAAGAGAAGCTGGAGTTTGTGATGGAACTTGACAAATCGCAGAAGGTCGACGACAGGATTGTCAACACGAACTCAGTCTACATGGATACCAAGCGAGTGAACAGGCTTGTTAACACCGTTGGGACTCGCCTTGCGTGGGATGAGCTACGTATTCGTTCAATGGTGAATCCCGTGGCGAGAGAGGGCGACAGGATGCAGTTTGATTATGACAGTTTCAGCGGTCTGGAAGGCTTTGAGATAATCAGAAACCTCAA
>JBHLOD010000259.1:0-3428 GCA_048940825.1 Promethearchaeota archaeon
CACGTTTCTCGTAAGAATGCCAGGCTTGGCAGTTCAGAGAGCAGAAACGACGATTCCTATAACGGCAGAGATGACAGCCTACTCAATCGCTATTCATTGGATCACACTTGCTACAGATTCCTCGGCAATGGGTCAGCTTCCGTCTCCTCTTCTTCAATCCAGACTGCTTGCTCAGGGGTTCCACTGGCCCCAAGTTGTCCGAGTCTTCTGCCAATGGATTCAGCCTTCTCCGTCGCTCTTTGGTGAGTATGATGGAGCATCAGGTTTGAGAGTATTATGGGAACATATCGCTGATAGACTGAAGGCGTTCTCGTTGCCATAGCCTCAATGATATCGAGAGCTTCTTGATAGCATTTCTCTGCTTTCGAGTGGTCATCAGATAGTCTGTATATGTTGCCAAGGTTGTTCAGGACAAATCCTAGTCGGCCGTTGTGCATTTCTGGTGATTTTTCAACAAGCTCTCTGCGAATCTCTAATCCCCGCAGCGACACTTCCTGAGCCTCCGGCAGCCTGTTTGTGTTAGAAAGCAGAACTCCAAGATTGTTGAGGGTTGTCGCCAGGCCACGAAGGAAGACACCCGGCTCCCTATCAGCTAGTTCTTGCCTAACCTCAAGGGCCTTGCGCAGGCTTTCTTCAGCTTCTTCATTCTGGTTCATCTCCCTGTGCAAGACACCCAGATTGTTCAATACACATCCCAGAAGATGTGAATGGAATGCCAACTCAGGGTATTTGCCCGTTAGCATTCGGGCGATGTCGAGTGCCCTATGATAGAATTCCAAAGCCTTGGCATCCTCGCCCGTTTCTCGGAGAAGTATTGAGAAGCCATTCAGTGTCCATGCCATGAGCTTCTCATAGCGTTCGGGCCAATCATCTGCTAGCTGCTCATAGTTCTCTAATGCTTCTCTGTACATTTCTCTAGCTTTGGAGTGCTGGCCCATTTCATGGTATAGGATTGCGGAGTCGTTGAGGACGTGTGTGAGATATGGTAGAAATACTTCGGGAGTCTCAGAGGCAAATCCTCTTGATATCTCCAAAGCCTCATTGTAACTATCTTCTGCCCCCGCGTAGTTTCCATCGAGTTTTAGCGCAAGAGCATGTCTCCTCAGACATTGAGAGAGCCCACGACTTGAAAGAAAACCAGGACCTTCTTCAGCAAACTTACGAGCCAAACCTAAGCCTCTTCGAGTCGTATGTACGACTTCGTTAGGCCTCGAAGTCAGCCTTTGGATAACTCCAAGAGTACCAAGACTGTTGAACTCAATTATCGCCTCAGTCCTTGTTTCCAACAAATCCCTGCTGACCGCTTCAGCCTCATCTATCGAGCCTGCCATCAATAGATTCTCGCCGAGAAAAGCCATGACAAGTCCCCGTTCACGTTGGGCCGTTATTGGGTCCGTCACCTGCTTCATTAGGTCTAGAGCCCAGCGCAAGATGTCTGCTGCCTTGTTCCATCGCTGCATTTCCGCTAGGAATATGCTATAAGACCAGCAAACACTGAAGAGACCCGGGTTCTTCCACACGGTTGCTGGGTCTATTTCTCTTGCAATCTGAAGAGCCTTCTCATACATTGCTTCGGCTTCAACTGGCTGTCCGAGCTTGCTCAACAAGAAGCCATATGTCGTGTAGTACGCTCCTAGATAGACTCTGTTACTCTTTGGATCTTCTTCTGCCAACTCTACTAGAACATCAATCGCCTCTTTCAGTAAATGTTCTGCCTCAGCAACTCTTAGTAGGGCAGCAAGGAAATGCCCTTTGATCAAAGAAACTATCGTCTGTTCTCTCAAATCCCCGAAACTGATAGAGTCCAGTAGTTCCAAGCCTGAGCTGAATTCACCATTCCAGCTCTGGTTGTTGGTTATGTCTTTAACACTCTGCAAGGCCGAGTCTGGGGAGTGTAGACCCAGCACGGAAATGGAGAGCCCAAGAAGGTTCAGGTCCTCTTTCTCTACTGCTGCCGTTTCAAGGAGTCCTGCGACTTCGTCCGCTAGTATGTGAAACCGGTCACCAAGCTCTCCAACCACGAGGTTTCTTGCTAGGTCGTGCATCACATACTTTCCATCGCCTCTATCCTTCACGAAACTAAGATGCACCATCCTCATCCATTGGTCAGTGTTCAAAGATGGTGCGATGGTGTTCATCACGCTTCGGTCGAAGTAGGGTAAGAATCCGGCTCGATTTACTAGCTCCTGAAGGTCCTGCACCTCGTTGAAGAGTTTCCTCCATGTCTTCAACCGAACTTCTTCAAGCGTGTCCGAGCGTAGACTCTCAACTGATGCAAGTGATAAAGAACTCGATTCGGCCATATCACACACAGTTCCGATGACGAATGGATTGCCTCCGCTTACACTCACAATCCTATCTTGAAGTTCTGGATCTGTCACCTCTCTCAAGTCTAGAAGCTCAATACAGCTCTCCCTATCTAGCTCCGTTAGTTCTGATTCCTCTATACTGATTTCTGGGGGCTCAGCTACAGGTTTTCTACTTGCCACTATCCCAACACAGTTGGATAGCGACGATAGAAATACACACCAAAGCTCAGTTTCAGCTATCTGCCTACCCGAATAGCGCCAATGTGGAGAATCTGCATCAACATACTCGAAATGGTCAAAGAGGAAAACCAAAGGAGATTCCACGTTCTTTCTGCTATTCAGGTCCTCAACTAATGCAGATAGGAACAAGAACTCAGCGTGGCGGGGGTCCTTCCACAGAATCTCTAGGAGTCGTTCCACATGATCCTTTCCAAGACTCTCCTGCAACCACTTCCCCAGACTGCTGTACTTTCCCTTTAGCTTGGGAGTGACTTTCGTACCAACTGCCTTGATAGCACTACCTATGGTTGCTAACGACCCGATAAAGGGGACCAGCATAACCACTTCCTTGGCCCACTCACGACCTTCTTCTCTGACTGGTTCAACACCCTCGACGAATCGTTGGCGGATCTGCCAGAGAACATCAAATCGGGGTAGTCGCACACCATGTAGAACTGCTCCCTTGGCCATGATATTCAATCGAGAATAGAACTCGGAGTATTGCTGACAGTCCAAACGAATAGTGGAGTCAATTGTGTTCGTCCAGTAGTCAAGCAGCGAGCTTTTGCCAATGCCTCCAATGCCACGCAGATGGAGCACAACAGGCTTGTCCTTGCAACGTTTGAGTGCCTCATCCATCCATTCGAGGTATTCTTCTCTGTCCACGAAGACAAGCTCAGACGGCTCAAAGCGCTTGTACAATCTCCTTTCCTCCGGTCACGCAACGAACTGCCTGAGCTGAGGTCTTACATAAGCTAGTCGGTGTCTTCCCAAGACGAGCAAGATTAGGAAATCATGCTATCTGGACGCCATTGGCTTCCGAACGTTCCCAGGGTATTCACTTGATTAGCTCTTGAAAACAGCTGCCGTGCTTTGGCAGGTCTCGAATGAGTACTAGAT
>JBHLOD010000260.1:0-3427 GCA_048940825.1 Promethearchaeota archaeon
GTTTGACAGCAGCGAGCAATTGGCGATTCAATACCTCAACTACGCAGACAGCAACTTCACCACCAGTCTATACACGGCATCCATAGCTAGCTCTCAAGTCTCTGAAGGGTATTCTTTGGAGATACTGAGAACCGCGACGATGATGATGGTTTGTGGGGAGGTGACAATGAGGATTATCATGGCCGTAGCTATCATAGGTCCCGTGCTGCTTCTTCTTGGCTTCATAGCCTATAGAAAGCGGAACGAGCTGGAATGGACATCTCTTAGGAAGAAACTTCTTGGTGTGATATTCGTATCTGTGTTCTTCTACTTCGCGTTCCTCCTTTCTTCTATAGTGCTGACAGGATGGAAGTTCTCAGCCAGCTATGTTCCAGAGGCCGCTTTGGATTTCATGGTACCTGTGTTTACAATGACACTTATGGCACTGGTCCCAGCAGCCGTTCTCTTTCTGGCACTTCTAAAGTATGCTCAGAGAGGTCATAGTCCAGGAGAAACAGATGGTGCAATTTGGACTGCCATGTTCTTCGCACTGGTCACACTCACGTATGTTGGGGCTATGATTGCATTCATTGTTAGAAACGGACTTGGTCTGCCTTGGTTTGCACCAAATCTGATTGAAGGAACGCAGTACTTCTTCCTCAGTATCTCATCAATGGGATTCTCCCTCTTTGGACTGATCTTGCTCTTGGGCGGATTGGGTGCTTTGAAAGCCCGAAGTATTCTGATACAGAGGTCGAGGTAATAGGAACCCTGTCTAACAACAGAGAGGGGGTAGGAATTGAGTCTTTACTTTCGGAAGACCGTCCCCCTCGGATTCATCCCCTCGGACAGACAGTTGTTTCCCATAAAAGCCACAATTGACGGGGTTCTAACTATCTGGCCTGATTAGTCTAGAGACCGCCGCCATAGTCTCTTGACACACATGAAAGTAGGGATGAAGACATGGGTAGAACCGCACGCACATTTAGAGATTCGGTTAGGCTTGAAGAATCAAGATGGAAAGGATTTCGAAGAGTGCTGAAGCCGGATAATCGAGGAGTCCTTGACCGCGTCTTTGACTATGCCCGAGCGTATGCCGATGCGGGTACCATGATAGTCACACCGCGAGTCATGGAAGTGGCACTTGTTTCCACAGTGGTGGAGCTGCTCAAGGAAGTTGACGAGCTTCAGAGGAAACTCACTGAACTTGAGAAGGGAGCTGGATGAGGCAGATCGGATGGCTTCTCGATGCCAGTGTCGACTACGAGAACCAAGCTCTGACACTCTGGATCAAGGTTAGTGGAAAGACGCGAGGCTACACGTATCGGGAGTTCAAACCATCGATATTTGTCAGTAGCGAGAAGATGAAGGGACTTGACTGGACTGAGAATGAAGTCTTCAATGCAGTACGCACGCATCCAAGCGTGACAGGAACGAAATTCGCACAGAAGTATGTCACAGTCTATGATGACAAGAAGAGCCGGGTGCTGCAAGTATTCACCACACCAGACGCGCTCCTGGAGGTGGCAAAAAGTCTAGAGAGAATACCCGGGACGACTATATTCCATGCGGACATTGACCCGGTCCAACAGTTCTTCATCGATAGCAAGGTCTTCCCGTTCGGCAAGGTGGACTTTGAAGTAAAGGGAAACACTGTCACCAAGATTCGATGCCTTGATCGACGAGAGGACTCTGAGTACGAGATACCCGATATGGAGGAGATTGGATTCGAGGTGTTTGTTGACACCCGACAGATATTCCCCAAGATGGATGACAAGATACACCACATTGATGTCTATCACAGAGGCTTGACCATTCGAATAGAGGGTGACAGTGAGCGGGAGATTCTACGTGAGTTTCAGAGGACCATTGACGGGATTGACCCCGACGTGATTGTGAGTCGAGGTGGTGATGAGAATCTATTCAGATACCTGAGTATGCGAGCGAAGTTGAATGGGGTGAGGCTCGTGATGTCGCGTGATGGCACTCCCTTGAAGGTCGCACATCGCAAGCCAAAGTCATTCTGGCAATACAATCAGATTGTCTATAGAGCAGGCAATCAGGTTATGTTCAATGGGCGAATCCACATAGATAGATCGGGGAGCCTCTACTATTCGCCATACGGGATGGAAGGGGTTGTCGAGGGCTGCAGGCTGGCATTCGCACAGCCTCAGAGAGTGGCAAGGATGTCGATAGGCAGTGTCAATGCAGCAGTGCAATACTTCAATGCCTACGAGATGGATATTCTGATACCGCCAGTGAAAAGAAATCCAGAGTTTCTGAAGTCTGTAAACGAGCTCGCCTCAATCGACAGAGGCGGCCTCATTCTTCAACCAAAGCCGGATATCTATGATAACATTGCCGAATGCGACTTCTCATCGATGTATCCGACCCTGATGGTAAATCAGAACATCAGTCCAGAAACGATTTGTACACTTGACAAGTGCCCCTACAACGAGGAATATTGCATAGAGGTTCCAGAGGTTCCATTCCGACTCTGTAGGAAGAAAAGGGGGATTGTTTCAAAGTCACTTGAACTGGTCGTGGAGAAACGCAGAGAGTTCAAGAATCAGATTGAAAGAGGAAATGATGCCAAGAAGTACAGATTGATGGAGAACACTCTGAAGGGAGTGTTGGTATCGTGCTTTGGCTATCTCGGTTTCAAGAACGCAAGATTCGGGAGGGTGGAGGCACACACAGCAGTCACCGCCTTTGCACGGGATGTACTCCTGAAGACTCAGGAGATTGGAGAGGATATGGGCTTTGAACTGATACATGGCATTGTCGACTCCGTATGGATGAAATCAGAGGGAGTACCTGAATACGATAGAGTCGCGGAGTTTTGTAGAAGGGTATCTGATGCTGTTGATATCATAATGTCACCAAAGGGAGTATACCGATGGATGGTCATTCCATCATCGCGCCTGCATCCCTCAATTGCACCATTGAATCGATACTATGGTGTCTATGCCAATGGAGGAATCAAGACACGTGGGATTGAGACCAGACGGCGCGATACATGTCTCTACGTGGGCGACTGCCAGATGGCAATGATTAGGGCACTTGCACGCGGCCAAAACAAGAGGGAGTTCATAGACAGAATCCCCGAGGCACACCTAGTTTGTCAGAACTACATTGAGAGGCTTTACAGGGGAGATGTGGATACAAGGGATTTGATTCTACATACACGCTTGACACGCGAACCACATGAATATCGTGCCATGTCAAGAGCAGCCATAGTTGCCAAACAACTGGTGGAAACGGGTAGAGAGCTGCATGCGGGACAGAAGGTACGTTATGTCATGGTGAGTGCAGAATCGGAAAGCCCAATGAGACGTGTCAGAGCATTGGAGCTCTTCGATGACACAACAAGATACGACCCTGACGCATATGCAGTCCTATGTCGCAGGGCCTTTGAGAACCTTATACCTAACCAGTATCTCGAAGA
>JBHLOD010000261.1:0-3425 GCA_048940825.1 Promethearchaeota archaeon
CCGCGAACGACAATCCGGAATCCGTGCGGCGGTGGAGCTTTGAGAACGATGATGCCATTGTGTTTCAGAGAGTCCATCGTATTGCCTCTTGGGTATTGGTTGTCTATCAGGAAACAGACCTTTAGGTGGAACACGCAGCCTATTGCCGAGTTCAGGACATGGCAAACAAAAGGATTGCGTTGAGGGAGTCTTCCGTAGCGATTACTTTAAATCAACACCAAGCAGTCTGCGCTTTAGACCTAGCGACCGTTGTCTAGGGGTTAGGATTCAGGCCTTCCAAGCCTGTGGCCCGGGTTCGATTCCCGGCGGTCGCACCATTCATTTCTGGTGGGTTTCCGGAAGTGAGATTTGAGCATAGCGCGACTTGACAACGCCGACTCTCCAGGAATACATCCAAATCACTTCTGCACAGATATGCCAAGCCATCATCATGTCCTTATCAAGCTCAATGTGCGCTTCGAATGCGTCCTTTATTTCTTGACTCAAATCTCCATGTGAGAAAGCCCCCACTCCAACCGTAACCGGAACGGATGCATCGGTAGGAAGGATTCCTCCTAGTTCATCAATAGAAGTATGTTCTCCACCCAATGTACAGAGAATTGAAACGCTGCTATCTGCAGCGCCCCTAATACTAGAAAGAAGCTCTTGGAGTGTGTGGTTTGTGATTCTCATCAGCGGTTCCCCATCCGGAGGGACCCTCCCCTCTTTCAGGAGTTGTTCTATGAGACCAACGAAACGATCGTAATTGCGTGGGAGTCTGACACTCGGATTCACTTCGACTATTCTTCCATCCTGGAGATGAACATTGACTGTCAGAAGCCCCTCTTTGCAGAGTGGAGTTTCCAAAAGCGAAAGGAGGCAGTGATAAGCTATGTCGGGTCTGCCACGCCTCTTGCTATTCTCGAGTTTGGTCATGGCACGACCATGATGAGTCTGGTCCAATAGCATATCAATTGGCTTCTTTCCTCGTCTTCCGGCGTGCTTCTGGATTTCCTTGGAAGAGGAAATCTCGCTGGGAATCAGCTCGATTGCGGAGTCTAGGAGAATGACATGGAGCATAGTGTTCACCAGATGGCACGAACGATTTAAGATGTATCGGATGGCCCTCTGTGTCGAGGATTTCTTGTGGGTAAGAGAAGAGCGACTCGCAGAGAAACGAAACGTCTAGCTGTGGCCAGAATCGAAATACTTTGGGAACAGGCATCCCAAGCAGCCAAGACCGATAGGGATGGTGCGCGACGTCGTATGTTGATAGCTGATAGAGTTGCTCAGAGAGCCAGAATAAAGGTACCAAGACACATCAAGAGAAGAATCTGCGGTGAATGCGGGCATGTGTTGATACCCGGAGAGAACTGTCGCGTTCGAGTCCGCCAAAACAGATCTAGACATCTTTCGGTAACCTGTCTTGAATGTGGAAGTATCACTAGATTCTACGTCGGATAGGTATCTTAAAGAGCGAATCTCTTGGGCCAGAGGTGGTTCAAGATGACACGCAAAGCCAAACCAGACCCCGTAAGAGTGGGCATCGCATGGCGGGACCCAGCGATGATGAATATTGGAAAGGGCGGTGTTTCTGACGGTGTCGTGAAGGAGGTCAAGAGGCTGCTCAAGAAACACAAGTACATCAAGGTGCGGCTTCTGCGTTCAGCCATGTTGGAGAACCCGTCAAAGGACGATATTGTCCAGAACCTTTGTCTTTCAACCGGTGCGAAAGCAGTGGGCATCCGCGGCAACACAGCCGTGATATACAGAATCTAAGGCTGTCTGGTGCATCCAGAGGCCATCTCACTGCGGGTCTCAACGACAACCTTTTATGCGGACTTCTTTTGTCGAGGGCAGCCTTCTGAGGTAGGCCACCAGCTTAGTCTATGTACGGTGACCCCCTCAAACGGTATGGTGAGTCTGTAAATGCCTACGGCCTATGATATTCCACCCAGCGTCTTAATACGACGGCTTGCACAGGATCTTGAGGCGCGAGATGAGATTAGTCCTCCCGAGTGGGCGGCTTTCGTGAAGACCGGTGCACACAAGGAGAGAGCACCAGACAATCCTGACTGGTGGTACATGAGGTGTGCCAGTATTCTAAGGAAGATTTACCTTAGAGGACCAATCGGGACAGAAAGGCTGCGCATCGAATATGGTGGGAAGAAGAGGCGTGGGACCAGACCCAGCAAGTTCCAGAAGGGAAGCGGTGCAATCGTAAGAACAGTCCTGCAACAGCTCGAGAGAGCGGGCTTTGTCAAGAAACGAGGAAACAAGGGCAGGGAGATGACCGACATAGGAAGGTCATACATGGACAAGCTGTCCACCGCGTTGAGAAAAGAGCTCACAAAGGCCATACCTGAGCTGGAGAACTACTAGAAGACTATAGAATCAGATAGGTGGGTAACTTGAGCGACGAAGAGCTTGAAGCAATCCGTCAAAGGAAGCTTGCAGCTCTTAGGGAGCAGGCGATGGAAGAGCAGGCCCGAGAGCAGCAGATTGCTGAGGCGCAGGCTCAGAAAGAGGCCATTCTAAGGCAGATTCTTACTCCCGAGGCTCGTTCACGACTCACCAACATAAGAATGGTCAAGCCGCAGCTGGCAGAACAGATAGAGCTACAACTCATTCAGCTGGCCAGTGCAGGTCGACTCAAAGCTCGTGTTACGGATGAACAGCTGAAGGGACTACTTCAGCAAATGCAAGGAAAAGAACGCGATACGAAGATATCGTTCAGATAGAGCTGCTATGGGTGAAATCGATGGCTAGAAACAAACATCTCGCGAAGAAACTCAGGATGGCGAAAGCCCTCAAAACCAACTCCTCAGTGCCGACCTGGGCTGTGGTGAAGACTGGAGGTAAGGTTAGAACAACACCAAAGCAGCGGAACTGGCGAACTAAGAAGCTTAAGCCATAGTCAGGTGTACCTCGATGTCAAAGAAGAAGAAAGCAGAAATTGTCGAAGAAGACCTTCCCGAACTAGAGGAGATTGGGGAAGAAGAAGAGGAGTTCGAGGAAGAAGAGATTGAAGTACCTGATGAAGAAGAGAAACCTGATGCTGAGGAAGTCGCTCCTGCTGAAGTAATACCAGAGGAAGAGATTATAGACGAGCGCATATACACGGTACCGCTCAGGAAGGCGTATTGGACTGGTAGCAGACTACGCAGATCTAACAGAGCTGTGAGAATTCTCCGAGAGTTCGTAGAACGACACATGAAGCCGGAGGAGCTCTTGATCCAGCCCGAGGTAAATGAGAGAATCTGGTCGAGAGGTATTCAGAAGCCGCCTCGTAGGATTCGAATAAGAGCCACAAAGAACTCAGATAACCTCGTCAGGGTATATCTTGCAGAGGCGTAGCTTGTAATGATTGCCCGATATGACTTCGAGGGCGATTCAAATGTCGGAGCCTTTGGAGTCGCAACTGACAGGTACGTCTTTGTATCACC
>JBHLOD010000262.1:0-3416 GCA_048940825.1 Promethearchaeota archaeon
CAGCATATGATGGCACCCTCAATCTCAACGACTCGATCTTTGTTCTGATGGTTCCAGGACGTAGAGGTTACAAAGTTATGAGTGCAGCGGGCGACGACATACACGGTATCAATCGGATTAGCATCAACAATGAAGGATGGTGCATCTGGGACCAAGTTGAAGTCTTTCGTGGCGAGTCGGAGAATGAGCGAAGCGATCTTGATACGGATGTCGAAGCTAGGTTCTGGCTCCGGTACGGGTATGATCATGCACCATATACCGGAACTGATGGTCTGTTATTCGTGAACAAGACTCAGGCAACCTATAACACTGCAGGCGGGTACTGGTTCATATCCGTTACTAACAGCTCCGTTGGATTATACCGGTATACGGTTTCTAATTTCAGCGACGGGGATCTTTCGATCCTGGTTGATGCAGAAGAGCATGGCTGTGATGTTATATTCGACCGCGTATACGTGTCAAGTGCTGGCGCTGATGAGGCAAGAGCGCCCGATGTTTTCAGCACGGATGTGGGATTGGACGTAATAATCTACTTTGTACTTAGGTATGAGTTTGATGGATCTTTTGTCACCGACCCAGATACTCTTGTCATGGTCAACGGTCAACCTGCCCAATATGCATATGAGAATGACAGATGGGAACTGACCGTTAGATCGTCTGCGGAAGGACCAATAGATTACGTAATCGACGAGTTTGAGGACTCATATGGACTGACACAGATTGACCAACGTGGCAAGATTCCCAGGATCCATTGGGCCCTCCCCTCTCATCCGCTTGGACCCTATTTGCCGCTAATCCTGCTTGCCGCGGCTGCTGTTTCAGTTGTCGTGTTCTTTGCCAGACGAATGCTGAGTCGAGTCGCGAGGTTGGAAGAAGCTTTGACTCCTGAAGAGCTTCTTGTCCTGCAAGAAGCAGGAATGCCTCGCGAGCTACAGGAGGAGACCATCGCCAATCTTGAGTGGCTTAGAGAGCTGCCCAGAGAAATCCCGAACATGCCCAAAGATGTGCTCAAACTACTCTGGGAAGAGCTCGAGAAAGCACGTTCAATGTACGAGAGGGCCTTCGAGCTCAGACCTGCCGTTGGAGAAGCCGGAGAAACCTTGAGGAATCTCTTGCTTGAGCGAATCGAAACGACCATCGCACTGATTGACAGCGAGATAGAATCTCGAGGATAACAGTCGCAACGGTCTTTCGTTCAATTCGCGATTGTCCACATGTCCTCTTCCATCAATCGAAAGGGCAAACGATTTCAGTGTCCGAACAAGACAAATATACCGTTGGCGGCACCCTAATGTTGGCCGTTTGACATGCCAATATCCGAGAGACCCTTGCAGCCCGCCTGATAGTGCAAGATAGAAGCGTTTCTCAATACTCGAAATCAGGCATGGAGCAGAGGTAAGAGAAATGAAACATAGAGGGTCACTTCTGTCGTTAGTGTTCCTTGTCGGTATTGTAATGCTTCTGTCGTTTCCTCTCGGGAGCTTTGACTCATTAGAGGTCGCACCCTTTCGAAATTCATCCAACGATTTTGCTCCTGCCTCATCAGCTGAATACTACGTAAACAACAACTCATCTGACATTGATATCTCGCCGGACAAGGGCTCTCACACATCATTCCCGAATCAGCAAGCCGGACCTGACACAATGTACGATGTATTGCGAGAGGTGGACACCTCTGTGCCAGGTGAGAACAAGGAACAACTCGTACAGCAAATCTCTGATCTTCACTCACCTATCGACATAGGTTCGCATTCCAACTTCACTGCCATTCAATATGTCGATTCTATTACCGATTCGCTGACCGAAGCAAACCAAGGGAGCGGCGCAGTCGATGAGTGGTGTAACGTGGATGGAGCTGCAACTACACTGTTTGATGCTACTCATATTGGGACGGCTCCCTATCTTGATGCCCCAGATGGAACGAGTTATCTCACTTTTGAAAAAGGTGGTGCCTACGCTCGCTGGTATACCTTTGCAAACACATCAGGTCAGCCGGGATCAGGATACACCGTCAGTATGAATATCACTTTGACGAATGCAGATGGTGACGACGACTTGCTATGGTATATTGACACCAACGGGGACGACACGGCGGAGTTCTCGGGACAGATAACCAATCCCACATCAGGCAACTACAGCACAGGTACAGTTCTGGGTCTTGATACGCAGTCAGAGATTAACAATGCCAGACTTTGGCTTGAGTGGGTGAAGACTGCTGGAATCGTTCCGCCTCACATTGACTATGCAACACTCCACATTTCAAAGCCCATAACTGTGGACTATCAGCTTGATTTGGAAGTTGGTTGGACCGCTGCCGACTTCGATGAAGGGAATGAGGAGCTATGTATCTATCCTGTCACTGGAGGTGGCTGGCCGACTGAGGATATCAGGGTCGATGTTTGGAACGGAACTTGGGTCAATGTGGCCACGGACTTGGCCCCTAATATATGGAATAACATCAGCATCAGCTCTCATCTCACGGACGCGACATTCGAGATTAGATTCGTCGGTGGCTCAGAGAATCTTGATCCTACTCAGAATTCTTGGGAGATTGACGCAGTTCTCCTACACGTATGGACAGTCGTCCCCTCTAACCATGAGCTCGATCTTGAGGTGCAATGGACAGGTCTTCCATTTAGTGAAACCAACGAGGATCTATGCATCTACACGGGAACAGTTGACGCAGAAGACATTAGGGTCGACGTTTGGAATGGCACGGGATGGGTGAATCTGTTCACCGATTTGTTTGGTGGGACCTGGAACAACATCAGTGTGAAAGCGTATCTGACTCTTCCTACACTCACCATCCGCTACTGTGGTGGAACAGAAACTAGTGATACTGTGCGGTCTTCTTGGTTCATAGATGCCGCTCTGGTCCATCTCTACAACAACGTGCCACAGAATGACCAGCAACCCAATGTGAGCAATCTCGATGACGGCAACAAACTGTATGCGAATCTGAGAGAATACCAGATGACAATGTCTTCGTCAGATGCCGACGGCTTTGACAACGTGAGATTGATGCGACTATCTCTGTACTCGGACGACCGTGTCACCCTCTATTGGACTCTTGAATACGACGAAGACTTCGATTTATTCTCTGAAGTGTATGATCCTTCAGACTACGTCCTCCTGAACATCACAAGTTCCAGTGCTATCAAGTCTGGCAGCGACGTAGATGCCACATTTCACATAACTATCTCATGGAATCATCCTGATGTTTCAATGGTTGATGTAGAGTGCTATGTTCTGGATGCAAGGAATGAGAACTCCACCGACTGGTATGAAGTCAATTGGAGTGTAGAAACTCGTCTGGATGCGAGTGGGGTCAACATAGATGACCAAATTGGCACCAATAACCGAGGCAACGTTGACGGCTCTATCTACGTAAGCGGAACAGTCACCTATCACAATTC
>JBHLOD010000263.1:0-3413 GCA_048940825.1 Promethearchaeota archaeon
CTCTTCGGCTAGTATGGACGCCTCATTTCGGCGGATATAAGCCTTGGTCTTGCGCCCGATTTCGTCCGTCTACTCGTGGGAGTAGCTAGCGGTCGAGAGCAGTCCAACGTTGCCAATTCTCACATTGGAAAGTCCTACTTCGGTTGCAACAATCTTTGCGGCCTCGGCGTGTGCCCTGCTTGTGCGTGGCAGATCAGACATCACGTGGTGGGGGCTGAACCCCAGTAGCGCCGTAGGTATCGTAGGGTCTAAATCGGCAATGAACTGTGCCAGCCGTTTCAGCTCAGACATTCCGATATATCCTGGCACCAGGAGGATGCTCACAACAAGAAACTCACCAATACGTGCTCTCCCCTCCTTCGCAAGCTTCTCAAAGTTGGCTAGTACTACCTTGTTCGATACCCCTGTTAGGGCGGTATAGACTTGTGGAGTGATGGCCTTCAAGTCGAACTTGAGGGTACCTCCACTATCTTTCACAACATCGGCAATTGGGCGTAGCCATTTTGAAGAGATGTTCCCATTGGTTTCATAGCAGACCTTGATCTGCCTGCTTTGATACAGCAGTCTTGACGTTTCCAAGGAGTGTACAGGGTTACACGCAGGGTCTCCACCGAAATAGCAGACACATGCCGTTCTATCGTTGGCAACAGAGGCGAGTTCCTCAGCGGTCATCAAGGGACTACCTCTTGCCATCATCTCCCTGTAGCTAGTGTTCTGACAGAAGAGGCAGTCAGAATTACATGACCCATAGAAGACTGCCAGGTTGTTCAGTCTTCGAGAAGGATGAAAAGTTGGATCACCCTTGGTGACCGGACACACCCAATCTGCCACACAGTTGGTGGGAAGTGGGTCGAAATACCACGATACAACAGCTTTGCCCCCAAATCTGTGAACGACCTTCCCCTCTCTTGAGATTCTCAAATTGCAGTATCCAAGATCTCCCTCATCCAATCTGCAATGATTACCGCAGTCTGGACACACAATCGTTCCTCCCTTTGGAACAGCAGGGACAAGTCCTTCTGATTCTCGGAGGCTTTCATGTCTGCGTACTGCAGTTGTCAGAACAGACTTGTCTGATTCAAGGCATAGGGAACAATGGCCAATTGCTCTTGCAACTATTCTTCCACTGTCCGAGTGGTTCGGGCAGAGCATAGGGTTACATCTGCGCGTTCTCGGATGAGTCTTTGCCTTGGTCTGAAACAACCAATTAACAACGGATTTAAGTCTGAAATCAAAGCATCGCGGCTGACGGTGCACTACTTTGACCAGCGCAGAGGAAAAGGACTTTCACCTAATTGATGAGGTCGACAACGAGTTCATCGACATGATAAAGAAGGCCGGAGGACCGAATATTCAGAGTTGCTACCAGTGTGGAACTTGCAGTGGCAGCTGTCCGGCTGGGTCCCGAACGAACTACCTGGTCAGAGGAATAATCAGGAAGGCGCTTCTTGGTCTTAAGGAGGAAGTGATCTCCGGCCAAGAACTATGGTTCTGCACTACTTGCTACACATGCACGGATCGATGTCCACAGGATGTCAAACCGACTGACGTGATAAAGGCAATCAGGAACGTCGCGGTGGCAGAGGGCTATATGCTTGAGCCGCACCAGAAGGTAGCACAGAAGGTTCTCGAGGCGGGTCACGCAGTCCCCTTGGATAAGGAGTCATGGGAGAAGCTGCGTGAGAAAGTGGGTCTTCCACCCATTCCACCGAACGCTAGCAGCCATCCAGAGGCAATAGAGGAAATCAAGAAGATTGCCAAGAAGACAGGTTTTGACAAGCTGGTGGCAGACAAGGGGGAGTGATTCGAGTTGCCAAAGAAACCCCGATTCATGCATTTCCTTGGTTGTATAATCCCTCACAGGTATCCCAGTATTCAGAAGGCTGCGGAGCTGGTCTTCGAGGATTTGGGGATGGAGCTTCTCGACATGGAGGGTGCGACATGTTGCCCCGCTCCAGGAGTCTTCGGATCATTCGATAGAGTGACTTGGGCAAGCATTGCTGCAAGGAATGTGACGATAGCAGAGCAGGCCAATGCTAACGTGACAACTGGTTGCAATGGTTGTTTTGCCAGTCTGTGGGATGCCGACCATGAGCTGAAACATGACGAGGAACTCAGAAAGGCCGTTAACGAAAGTCTAGCGGAGATCGGTCGTGAGTTCAAGGGCACTATTGAAGTGACCCACTATGTTGACGCTCTCTATTCCTACGCAGGACTTGATGCAATCAGAAAGCGTGTCACTCGTCCCTTTGCTGGCGTACGCATGGCACTTCATCCAGGATGCCACTGGATGCGCCCGAAGAATATCAAGAAGAAAGATGACTCAGAGCGTCCTCACATATTCAGGGACATCTGCGAGGCGGCGGGAGCTGAATATGTTCCGTACAAGGACGAATTGATTTGCTGCGGCGCTGGAGGTGCCGTCAGGACCGCGGATGTGAAGACCGCATTGGACTTCACGAAACAGAAATTCGATAGTCTAGAAGCGGCCGGCGGAGCAGACATTATTGTGACTCCTTGTCCATTCTGTGAACTCCAGCTGGACCTCGGACAAGTGGAGATTCAGAAACACTTCGAGGCCGAGTATCATTACGACATTATGCATGTTGTAGAACTGTTGGCTCTTGCATTTGGTCACGAACCTGAAGAGTTTGGCCTGGCAACCCACCTGCAGTATCAAATGAGGAAGAATGCACCGAACTGGGAAAGACTTGGCATTGAGAGAAAGCAAGTAGACGATGCCGCGGTTTCAGAATAGCGGCTTAATTTGCCAGGCTGAAGTTCAAGTTCATTGGTCAATTCTGTGGACCACGTTCTCCCGGCCATCCCTGAATCTCTTTATCAGACCTCGCTCCTCCAGAGAGTTGAGCAGCATGCTTGTCATAGACTGAGACATGTTCAGCTCCTCGTAGATTTCTCTCTGTAGACAAGACCCTCCCTTCTGTTCAAGAAGTAAGAGCACATCTTGTTCTTGGTTCGAAACCACTCTTATCGTCCGCATCTTTCTATCCGCGAGTAATTGAATCAGTTTCGGCAGCCTTTCAATGGCTAGAACTGTGATTGCACCTCCAATCGCAGCCAATCCTAGAAAGAGGGGCAGGTATGTGTTAGCAGTCTGTGCCTCAAGAAGCCCTGTCGGTATCTGATACTTCACTATGAATGCAGATTCCTGTCCAGGATATAGGATAGATGATTCCCAAGTGAAGACCAACCTGATACCATCTGTGTGATTGCTTGTAGGCAGTGGGAAGAGCGGGGCCGCTGCATCTGCTTCCAGCGTGGCGTGGGGTGGCAACGCTGTCGAGAATGTAAGATTCTGTATCTCATTGAGAGGGCGAATGTAGTAGATGAAGTGATTCACACAGTCTGAATCTGTTGCCGACTCACCTGCCCGCTGTTGGAGTGTGTTAGTG
>JBHLOD010000264.1:0-3382 GCA_048940825.1 Promethearchaeota archaeon
ATTATACCCCAGTCTTCTTGCTCTAGCTGCAGATATTGATTGGCAGCTGACCAATCTGAACCACCCCCGCCATCTATCGTCGAGTTGTCAGAAACGGTCCATCCTTCAAAGTCACGATCATTAAAGTCATCAGACCAGACCACTGCGCCTCTACATGCTAGGGGGGAAAACCCCATCCAACATAGTAGAAACACGATCGCTAGTCCAACTACTTTGTAGTCCAATCTATCCTTCACTGCAAACATACCTCCATTATAGCCTAAACCTGCCCACCCCTTAACGCACCCCTCGAGAGCTTGGCCATTCTCCAGCCTCCACCCAGCAATGTGATTCCTACGAGCCCGATCAACAGGAGAACCACAGGATCAAACCTTGGGGTCTCAAACTCCTCGGTTTCAAACTCCTCGACTATATCATCTTCGGTGTTGCCCAAGCAGGTATTGTTCGCCACGGTGTTGGTATATGATTCATTGAGGAAGATGCCGATTCTATTGTTGTTGCAGGTATTGTTCGCCACGATGATGGAATATGAGAAACTGAGGCGGATGCCATATTCACCGTTGCTGGTGCAGGTGTTGTTCGTCACGGTGTTGGAATTTGAGTTCCAGATTTCGATGCCAGAATCGCCATTGAGGGTGCACGTGTTGTTGAATAAGATGTTACTGTACACAGTTCTCTCTTCCCAAGTCCAAAGGGCGATGCCAACCCTGTTCTTGTTACAGATGTTGTCGGATACAGTGTTGAAGGCTGAGCGATGGAGGGAGATGCCACATTCGCCATTGCTGAAGCAGGTGTTGTTCGTAGCGGTGTTGGAGTCTGACTCTGAGAGGTAGATGCCATTTTCGATGTTGTCGTTACAGGTGTTGTTAGCCACGGTGCTGGAATTCGCAAAGGCGAGGTAGATGCCCCATACATTTCTATCGCAGGTGTTGTCGGAGATTGTGTTGGATTCCGACATATAGCCTACTTCGATGCCAATGCTGTTGCTGAAGCACGTGTTGTCAGCCACGGTGTTGGAGTCTGATTCTAGGAGGAAGATGCCATTTTCGATGTTGTCGTTACAGGTATTGTTAGCCACGGTGTTGGAATTCGCGAAGGCGAGGTAGATGCCCCATACATTGCTATCGCAGGAGTTCTCGGACACTATGTTGGATTCCGACATGTAGCCTACTTCGATGCCGATGCTGTGGCTGGAGCAGGTGTTGTCAGCCACGGTGTTGGAGTCTGATTCTAGGAGGAAGATGCCATGTTCGGTGTTGTCGTTACAGGTGTTGTTAGCCACGGTGTTGGAATTCGCGAAGGCGAGGTAGATGCCCCATACATTTCTATCGCAGGTGTTGTCGGAGATTGTGTTGGATTCCGACATATACCCTACTTCGATGCCAATGCTGTTGCTGAAGCAGGTGTTGTCAGCCACGGTGTTGGAGTCTGATTCCAAGAGGTAGATGCCATTTTCGGTGTTGTCGTTACAGGTGTTGTTGGCCGCGACGTTACGACTCGATTCTTCGAGGTAGATGCCGTTCCTGTTATTCTGTACGGTGTTGCTTGAAATCGTGTTGTTGCTACCACCGTGGAGTCCTAGTCCATAGTCGTTGTTGTTGCGGGCGATGTTGCTTGACATGACATTGTTAGTACCTTCTGTTATACCAATCCCGTCATCGTCGTTGTTGTTGGCGGTGTTTCCTGTGATGATATTGTAGTGGCCTACCAGGGTCATTCCTTGTCCATTGTCGTTGAGGAGGTTCGCTGCGATTGTGTTGCTATTACCGTTCTTCACTAGGATCCCGTTGAGGCCGTTGTACAGTGCGGTGTTCCTGGTAATCGTGTTATCGTTACTTGAGAATAAGGCTATTCCATTTGGTCCGCAAGCTGATATGGTATTGTTGACCAATGTATTAGAATTCGAGAAGCTGAGGCAGATGCCAAATTCACCATTACCGGAGCTGAAGGAGATGCCAGATTCAAAATTCCTGAAGCAGGAGCAGATACCAGATTCACAATTACTGGAACAGGTGTTGTTCGCCAGGGTGTTGAAATCTGATCGATCGAGGGAAACGGCAACCATGTTATTGCTGAAGGTGTTGTTGACAATGGTAGTCAGATTTGTATGGCATAGTAAGACCCCTACTGAGCAGTTCATCAATGTCTGGTCTTTGACCGTGACCTGTGAGCAGCCCACAAGAATGACCTGACCAGCTGGAGAAGAAACGACGTTGCCTACATGGTCCTGAAGGAACACCAAGGGCAGTGTATTCACGGTGTTATCAGTGACCTCCAGTTGACGACACTGAGTCAGAGTGCCTGTGAAGAGAAAACCACAACCGTTGAGGGCGTTGTCGGTAATAATGTTGGAACTCGAACACTCGATGTTGATGCCGTAGTCGTTGCTGTTGCAAGTGTTGTTCGCCACCGTGTTGAAACTTGAGTCACCTAGGGAGATGCCAACAGTGTTGCTGTTGCAGGTATTGTTGACTAGCTCACCGTTTGTGACATTCTCTAGGTAAATTCCGGTTCCTCTATACCCGCCGATTGAGCCGAAATAACCAGCACCAGTGAAACTACAGTTGCTGATGGTGAAGCAGGCTCGTGTATTGCTGATGCTTATGCAGTTGCCGACACCACCCCCAAGGTCAATTTCCAACCCATCAATTATAAACGGGTTCTCAGGAGAACCATCACCAGGCCATCCCTCTAGCAGAGCTGTGGCCGCAAAGTTGGCATCCCCATCAATCGCTATGATACTATGTCGGGGAGGTGGTGGGGGTGGTGGAAGTGGATTCCACAACAGATAGGTCGAGAGGGCTGCTATGGACAAGACTGTGATTAGACCAACAGACACGCTCTTCTTTCTGAGGACGGTACTCGTGCTCAGTCCCATCCTTGGAATAGGTGTCCTTGGACATGCTCTTGAACCGTCTATTCCTTCTGCTTGACCCATTTCAACCCCCTCATTATTACGAACACAGCATCAATGTCTGTGGTCTGCCTCACCTCCGTCTTAGAAAGATGAGCACAACTGCTACTACCATTGAACCACAGAATCCTCTGCTCCTCGAGTATATCAGCTGAATTGGAATCTAAGAGAAAGAGGTAGGTATGTTGTGAATCGTGGGTGAGGCAGGTTTTGTTCGCTACGGTGTTGGAATATGAGTCCTCGAGGTAGATGCCCGTAACACCATTGTTGTTGCAGGTATTGCTCGTTACGGTGTTGGAATGGGAGTCCTCGAGGTAGATGCCGTATTCATTACTGGAGCAATTGTTGTTCGCCACAGTGTTGTAATACGACGCGCCGAGGTAGATGCCATAGATGTTGTTGTTGCAGGTGTTGTTGGATACGGTATTGGAATCTGAGCCCTCGAGGCGGATGCCACCTACCCAGGCC
>JBHLOD010000265.1:0-3373 GCA_048940825.1 Promethearchaeota archaeon
GCGAGTTCAATTTCAATCCTTCAAGACTCGACCTAAGATTCAGCAAGAACCTTCTAACTGTGCTGGATGGCTATCGCATCAATAGGACCTATGATCTGGGCTTCATTGACAAGAAAATCAATGAAGGTGAGTTGCCAAGGGTCTTCGTCCAGCAGTGGGGCACAATGCGGAAGGTACTGCACAAGCTAGCAGCCATAGGTCCGAAAGTGCCAGGTGTTGAGTCTGCACTGAATCGCAGGCAGACCATCTCTTTCATCGCGATGGCATCTCTTACTATTGCAGTGGTGATTCTGCTAGTGACCTATGCATTCCAACTCCCCTTTTTGACCACCTTCGGCCTTCCACTGGCGGTCATAGCAGTTGGATTCATGCTGGTCAGTTGGATAACATCAGCATGGTACAACAGGAAGGTCGCTTGGGCAATCCACTATTATATCGAAGAGAATCAGGGACTAGTGTCCAACGAGAGGCGCCACCTAAAGAAGTGGGTTCAGAACCTAGTTCAACACATCGCCACCCTAATGCGAAAGAGCGGTGAAGATCCAGAGAAGCATCTAATCAAGTTCTTCAACAAGGACTACACCGGAATCGAAGTTCTGAAGGAACCAGGTGGATTCAGAAAGCACTATGTTGTGAAAATCAGGTTGTAGATAGTGAATCCTGCGACTCAGACACTCTGGCCGAACCTATCCACTTGCTGCATTAGACCAAGTCTTCCATGGGCTTGTAGTCAAGATCGAATTGAAAGTGCCGCGGCCCTAGAACCTCCAGTCCTTCTGAGCTCCGGAAAACCTCCTCTCCCTTCATTCCGATTACGCTGACCTTGTCACCATTCTTTATGTCGGTGTTAGTTATCGGCTCGCCAGAATCGGCATCAATAATCTCAATGATATCCGGGCTTGTTACCCATGGCTTGTCATCCAACCACGTGATGTGATTCTCATTCTTGAACCAGATTCGAAGTTCTGAGCCTGGTTTCAGTCCAGCTCCGGCAATCTTGGTTTCTCCCCACATGTAGCCTGCTCGGTTCTCCCATTTCTTATCAACCACTTCTCCTCTGAAAAGAACCCACCCTCCGACATTCTCTACGATCTTGTCAGCCGGGTCATCACCGGTTTCGCGGCTCTCTCGAATCATCTTTCCAACCTCGTAGCTCTTTGTAAGAGTGCCGGGGATGATTGCCTTATGGAAGTCTGTTCCCTTTAGCGGAAATGCGACATTCCCAAGTCGACCCCATGCAACCTCACTCAGGGCCTTTGATAGTCGTTCGCCCATCTCATAGTTGATGACATGTTCAACTATGCTCTTGTTTCCGTACCAGTCAATGAGGGCCATAGGAGCCATAGAGTAGCCCAAGACACAGACCGTATTCTGGCAAATCTCTGGGACCGCTCTGGCTGCGTAGTCGCCGTCCACACACGCTATTCCATGTTTGACTGCCGCGTCAATCGGAGCCGGAGTGTTGACTCCGCCCAGTTCGAATGGCGCCACCGCTGAGAACTTCACATCCATATGTCCCTCAAGAGCCTCTAATGCTGCGGCCAATTCCTTTTCATAGAAGTCCCACGGGAACCGCGTACGCAGGGCTTCAATCTCAGGGGTCGGTGGTGCGATTGTTCCGGAGTAGTACGCACAGGCAACCCAGTCGCCATCCTTGACAGTGTTGACGTCAACAATCTCGATCTTCTTGCCTGCGTCCGTGTGGGGGTATAGCATGTCCAATCCCAGTTCTTTGGAGCCGCCTCCACCGGTTCCGAAAAACGTACAGCCAGTAGTGAGATCCTCCACATCTGTCCTGCTCTTTAATATCAACGTCATACAGACACAACTCTGGTTTAACTTTGGAGATGCAACTATGGTTGCCGCTATATAATTCCGCTGGAGAGAATCAGACCTGTCTGTATGATTTGATAGTTCCGCGAATCAAAGAGCGGGTGTCAACTAGACGAAGAGAGTGGATTGCACCACAACACGATCCACTTCTGGTCCTTGAGCTAGAGCTCTACGCGTCCTGCTTGGACCTCTCCATCCTGTATCGTTATCAGGAAACCCTTCAAGATTCCCTCTCTATACTCGGAGCCTGGGTTTACACACAGTGTACGCCCAATTCTCCTATAGCCAACTGACTCATGAATGTGACCATGCATTCCAAGGAGCGGCTGATACTTCTCGATGACTTCTCTGACAGACTTGCTGCCTACGGGGACCATCAATTCGTGTGCACCAGCCTTAGCTACGCGATGGTCCTCAGTCAGCTGAGGCGCAACATCCAAACCTGAGTTGTAGGGTGGGTCGTGAAAGTTGCACAGCACATTGGAGTAGTCATCCGTTTCGAGGCGTGCGAACTCGGCCTCCAGCTTCTCCAAGAGTTCCTCGTCAGGACATTCTCTGTGAGTGTCCCATGGTGTGGAATTCACCCATTCTAGGCTAATCATGGGGTAGCCATGAACATCAACTACTTTCTCTAGAGGGTAGATTACCCTTGGGTCATTCTTGATGACCTCATCGATAGAATAGTCGTCATCGTTGCCTGGATTCACGACAACCATCACGTCTTCCGGGATTCTCTCGTTGGCCATGTCCATCCATTTCTGGATTCTCTCAACCATGAGAGATTGGAAGAGCTTGGTGATTTCACCAGGAGTATTTCGAAGTTCTTCCAGCTCGTCCGGCGTGAGGATCTTAGGATAGTAACCTTCATCTTCTGTGAACTTGATGAACTTGTCAAGGTCCTTTTGTTTCTTGAAGGTCTTCTTACTCCCATGTGGCTGGGCATACCATCGGCCTTCCTTCTCTTGAATAATCGGCATTATGGCCTTTCCAGTAAGATCTCCGCACATCATGGCAACGTCAGCCTTGAATACCTTGGGAGCACGACACATCTTCTCCCATGTTTGGTCGCTCCCGTGTGGATCTGCTGCTAGGAATATCCTCATCTCATTACCTCGCCTTGCTGTCTTGTTTGCTTGCTGTGAGAGCTGATAGAGTTGACAATATCAGACTGTCGAATCGACGGAGAAGGTCTGTTTAAAATCTAATGGTACAACAGCAGTTTCGCCCTTTAACATTCGATGTATCACAGGCTGCCATGACACAAGATATTAATGCCACATGACTCATCATTGATGGACATACAGACTATCGTCTTCAAGGTGAGAACTCTATTGACAGGCAAGTACGGGCCAATTCTCGAGGATTTTCTGGAGGAGGCAATGAGAGTCGAGAAGGCGGCCCAAGAGATGGGCATCCCTCTGCGTCTCATTGGATGCCTTGCTTTCAGAATAAAGGCTCCGCAGTACGTCGATTTGCATAGAAGCATGGGACGTGAAGTCACTGACATTGACTTCATCAGCTACTACAAACACCACAAGAA
>JBHLOD010000266.1:0-3364 GCA_048940825.1 Promethearchaeota archaeon
CTTAGATTACGAGCATCGACTGATTATCTAGTCATGGTATCTTGATGGTTCAGGAACCGTCATCACACTGCCTGAACAATGTAAACTTCCATACCCCAGAGTTTGGGAAGAGCTCTACAATCAGGCGTTTCTACTCGGAGCGGTTGCGAACACACATGCTTTAAGACACGAAGCCAGCTGATGTAGCGTGCCAATCGACAAGAAATACAGGACTTCTTGGTCTATTCAGACCCATCATGAGAATCATCCTGTCTGGAAGGGGACAAGAGAAACTGACGGTACAATTCATGGAGATATTGTGGGAATCCATCTGGAGTCCTGCATCGGCTGTATGAAGTGCATTGACGCATGTCCCACCAGCGTCTTCGAGCGTTGGACAACCCACGAATGGGGTGAAGTCGTCGACCCAGTTCACGAAGGCGACTGTATTCTCTGTCTAATCTGCGAGCTGGTCTGCCCAGTTGATGCCATTCATATCAAAGGAGAGGGTGGATCTGAGGACACCCTAGACTCTTTATTACTCGGTGCATAGATATCAGAATGCGAGGCGAGGAAGTTGTTTGAAGTTCTGCTAAATGAAGATGAGAAGAAGCTTCGTGATGAGGTACGATTGTTCGTGAGGGACAAGGTTGACCCCGCGCTCATCATCGCCATGGACTCAAAAGAGAAAGAGTACCCCTACGAATTCATCAGGGCCGCGGCAAAGGCGAATCTGCTTGGTCTGCGGTTCCCAAAGAAGTATGGCGGAAGAGGCCTGGGATGGGTTCCCGAGATGCTCGCTGTCGAGGAGGTAGGGGTCCTGGGAATCTCGTTGGGATGTGCCTACTCTTTACCAAGCATTATTGGAGAGGGCATCGATAAGTTCGGAACTGAGAAACAGAAGAAGGAATACCTCTTGCCCACTCTCAAAGGCCAGAAGATAGGTGGTGAAGGTCTAACAGAACCTAGAGGCGGATCAGATTTCTTCGGGACAAATACTACAGCCGTGAAGAGTGCGGATTCCTTCATCATCAATGGAGAGAAACGCTTCGTAGCTGGAGGGGTGGGTGCTGACTACTTCCTAATCTATGCGAGAACTGAGTTCAAAGCAGCACCACACAAGGCACTAAGTGCTTTTCTCGTCGACCGAGACTCAGGTGTGAAGGTCGAAGAAGAGTACGAACTGATGGGCTGCCGTGGGATGGGTGCAGCAAGAATCGTGTTTAAGGACATCGAGGTACCTGAAGTAAGTCTTCTGGGAGAACTTCACGGTGGAAACGACGTGTTCAATGCCATGATGGTTCCTGAGCGTCTCACATCTGCAGCAGGTGCCATAGGTCTGGGACAGGTCGCGATAGAACTAGCGGCGAGGTATGCTGATAGACGCGAGGCATTTGGCCGTCCAATTAGGAGATTCGAGGCCGTTAGCTTCAAGGTGGCCGACTGTGTCACTCAACTAGACGCCGCACGCGGCTTGGTCTACAGAGCCGCAAAGGTCGCTGACACTGGTGCCTGGTGCCGCAAGGAGGTGTCACAGGCAAAGGCGTTTGCCACAGATGCGGGATTTGAGGCGGTTCATGAAGCAATGCAGATTCTTGGTGGAATCGGATACACAGATGTCTACCCAATTGAACGCCTATATCGTGATGCTAGGCTGTGCACAATCTGGACCGGAAGCAATGAGGTTCAGCGCCTGATAGTTCAAAACGAGATATTCAGAGAGATTCTGACGGGGGACACAACTTCTCGACGAAACATTGAGCTTGACACTCCCGGAGCTCATAAGACTGCTGAAAAGGTCTTCACTGAGGAGCTAGAGAAGTACTATCCCAAGGATGATTGACTGTTCCTTCAGGCAAAGCTTTATAGCAACCGACCATTCACAATAGTTAAGAGACCCAGTCAGTCAGGGTCATGTTGTCATATGGAGGAAAGCGAATTGGCTAGCCTAGTTTGTCCAAAGTGCGGAGAGAAGGTTGCTGTACCAATCCACTGTGGTCAGGAAATGCACCGAGAAGGCGACCAGCTGGTCTGCTGGATGGGTCCATCCTGTGGTAGCCAACCGATGTTGGAACATTGTGGAGAGTACATGGAGTACAAAGCGTAGCCTACCATCTGTCCCAATGCACTATCGCTGAGAGAGGTTTCCGAGTGGAGGGGGTCTTCTCCTTCTCTCGATTTCTCTCGTCCAGTTCTTCGATGTCGCCCTCGTACCCGATGAAGATCACAGTCACTATGCGGTATTCATCAGGGATTCCAGTGACTTCCTTCAGTTTTCCCTCATTCCAGCCCGCTGTCGGATGGGCCATAAGACCAAGATGAAATGACTGAAGAAGAATGTTCTCAGTAGCCAGTCCTACGTCCATCATGAAGTAGGGTAGTTGATGTGCTGGACAGCCTCCATCCTCACGCGCAGCTACTATGAGCATGATTGGCGCTTTCTTGGCCCAAGAATTGCCTCTGCTCAGGGCCTCATGTGCTTCATTCAGGGCCTCTGGGTTTCTTAGGACCACGAAATTCCATGCCTGGGCATTGGCACAAGAAGGTGCTTTGCGGCCTGCCTCAAGAATCGACTTGAGCATCTCATCAGAAACAGGTTTGTTGGAAAAGGCTCGCCCACTTCTACGCTTCACAATCACTTCAAGAAGCAGCTCGTCTTTCTCACTCATCTGTCTTCTCCCCATACAAGCCAATCCAGGTGGAGTAAAACTGTTTTCATATTCAAAGGCATAATGAGAAATGTTATGTGAACAGATGATGTATTCGTCTTGCCAAGAGGAATGAACCTTGCTGCAAGCCATCTGGGAAGACTACATCTGGGGCATACCCGGGCTAATTGTTGGGTTTGTTATCGGTTATGCTATCGGAGGTAGCAAGAATCTTAGGAACTCCGACCGTTTACTGCTAATCCTTGCCTTTGGTCTTCTAGGAGGCACTATCATAGCGTTTCTCCTTTCTTGGGCCATAACCGTAGGAACCTTTGAGATTCTGCTTAGCATACTGTCAACATTTGGCGGGATCATCTTCGGAGCGGGCATGCATTGGGAGCGACCGCCGCCCCCTCCGCCAAAACGCCATGTTGTCTTTGAGCCTGATGAGGACGATGAGTTCGATAGAGAGATTGAAGAGGCCTTCAAAGGTAAATACTGAGAATGTTCATTCTGTTCAAGGACCAAGACAGACTCGATAATCATTAAAGTGAAGCAGACCTATCACGTCGAGATGCTTTCCTAATTGGAGGACAGTCTGAATGAGAAAGACGCTACCACATCTAGTATTTGCTATGTACTTCTGCCTTGCCCTATGCACAACGCTCACACCACCTGTGCATGCACAGACTTGGACAGACGACGGAGATTTGGCCTTCCTGCTTGAATTGAACGGG
>JBHLOD010000267.1:0-3358 GCA_048940825.1 Promethearchaeota archaeon
GATGACATAGAGGAGGGTATCGACCACTTCGCCTTCCTCAGAACCTATCTGGTTCAACTTCTGGATCAGCAACAGACTTGGAGTGGGCTAAGAGCAGAGTTCTCTGACAATGAAGAGGAATGGCTCCGTGATATTGTCGGGATGAGAGAGCGTCTAGCGAGATTGGAGTATCAGTTCTACAGTCAGACTCTGCAAATCAGAGACATCAACGACTTCAACATGATAATCAAGATGCTTCAGTATATTCTCAAGACATCTGACGACATCCTGCATCTCAACGAGAACATACATGAGAAGATACGTTCCAAGGATTTCAGGGACCATGCGGCAAAGGATACACGTCTAGACCGTCTTGCCACCTATGCTGAGAAGAGCAGGACGGTGGAGCACAACTTTGGAAACATCCTGCAGATACTCAGCAGACTCTAGCGTTCGCTCTCGGCCCTATTCTGGCCGTACTGGACCATGTGTATCAGACAGCCACTTGGCGTGCAGTCGAACTCCGTCTTCTAGCGAAACTTGGGGCCTCCAACCGAATGACCTGAGGAGACTAGTATCGAGATCAGTGACTCTGACATCCCCTGACCAACCACGACCGCCTCCAGTGTAGTCAATCTTACTTTCTTCGTCCCCCAGCTCGTCTAGCATCAACTCTGCAATCCTGCTCACTCTCAGTCTCTCTCCGGACGCAATGTTTACTGGTAGAAACCCTTGGTTCAGTTTTCCAGTCAGGAGATCTATGGCTTCGATTGCGTCTGACACATATATGAAGGACTTCTCTTGGGTGCCATCCCCCAAGACTTCTAGACGTTTTGGATTCTCTTTCAGTTTTGTGTAGAAGTCGTAGATGACACCTCGCGTTAGGCGAGGTCCGATTATGTTGGCGAGTCTGAGACTGACAGAGTTGATTCCATAGAGTCTTGCATATGAAGACATATACATCTCGAACGCGCTTTTGGCTGCACCATAGATGCTGATTGGCTTGAGAGGCGCCGACTCAGGCGTGGGTATTAGTTCGGGCTCACCATACACAGTACCCCCTGAAGACGCAAACACCAGCTTTGACACTCCTGTCTTCCGCATCAGCTCCAGAAGGCGAAGAGAAGCTACTGTGTTGATCTCAAAGTCCCAAATTGGTCGTTTGAAAGCCAGTCGCACATCTGACTGAGCTGCAAGGTGGAATACTGCAGATACACCTTTCAAAGCAATCTTCAGGTCTTCTTCAGACAGAATCGAGCCTGTTTGGAAGATAAGAGATCGGTTCTCAGACTGATGTTGAAGGTTTTCCGCGGTTTCTTTAGAGAGAGTATCAAGAACGATAACTTCGCAATCCTGTAGCAGACGGTCCACGAGGTGGCTACCCAGAAAACCTGCACCGCCTGTGACCAGGACTCTGTCCATCCAGATTCCTCCACGCGCTCCCCTCCTGCGCTCGCCATAAGTCTTCCTAGCCAGTGAAGCGAGAACTGGACAGGACTGCCTCCACAAAAGAGCGAGCGGTCCCCTCCTCATCGTTTGCATTCCATTCGTTGACAAACTCTCCGAACTCTCTGAGTTCCTCAAGCACTGACAATGCTGTTGCCTCTAGTTCGGCAGGCGTGACTTCTGGACCGGCTCCAATACCTGGGCAGATCTCCTTCTTGGCACTGAGTCCCCACTCCAATTCACCTTCACCCTCCTTGAAGGTGAATGGAAAGGACACACAGACAGAAGGACGTACGCCGTGAATCATGCAGAGATTATCCTTCAGGAAGATACACTCACTGCCGTCGAACTTCTTCAGGGCAACCCATGCCGGTCCACGTTCTGTGTTGATGGTTGGGATTTCCTTCAGACCCTCGGGAATTTCCTGTCCGTCTGGGACAATGTAGAAGTCAAGCGCCCGCAGAGTTTCGTCGACCGAGAATCCTAGAGAGAAAGCCATACGAGCTATGTCCCTACCGGTCATAATGATTAGAATGTCCTTCTGACTGCAACACGCACCACATTTGGTGCACTCAAATCGAACGCCTGTCCCCAGGGGTCAACACCGCCTTCGAGTAGCAGAACACGGTTGCTGATAAAACCGACCGATTTCACACAAACCAAGGATCTCTATCTGAGGCTAGGAAGAAACTCTGATAGCAGTCCTAGTCCCTCCTCGATGACTTTGAGCGACGTGGCATAAGAGAATCTGAGATGACGATTGTATTCCCTACCAAATGCATCACCAGGAACAGTGGTTACACCAGTCTTCTTCAAGATTAACTCAGCTAGTGTACCGCAGCTCAGGCCAAAGCTGCTGAAGTCGGGAAATGCATAGAAGGCACCCTTTGGATTCACACAACGAACACCCTCCATTTGTTCGAAGAGTTGAATGGTCTTATTCCGTCGCTTCTCAAAGGCCGCCCTCATAGCTTCAACGTGACTCTGATCTCCAGTAAGCGCCTCGACACCCGCATGTTGGACAAAAGATGAGGCGCAAGAAGTTGTATTCTGCTGAATACGGACCATATTTCCGATTGTCTCTGGGTTCCCGACAGCGTAGCCGAGCCGCCATCCAGTCATGGAATAGGACTTGGAGAAGCCGCTCACTACGAGAGTCCGTTCCATTGAGGGGTCAACTTCGAGCATGGATGCCTGTTTCAGACCATCATAGACAAGCGACTCGTAAATCTCATCACTGAAAACTACAAAATCATGGTCCATTGCAAGGTCAAAGATCAGTTTCATGTGTTCCTTCGTCAGCAAACCTCCGGTGGGGTTGTTCGGACTGTTAATGACAACCGCAGAAACGGACTTGCTTATGTTTGCCTTCAAAGCCTCTTCATCAAGTTCATAGCCAAGTTGACTGGGCACATCCCGAGGTTTAGCTCCAGCTATTCTAATCATGACACGGTAGGTAGGCCATGCCGGTGCCAAGAGCAGGACATCATCTCCGGAGTCGATGGTACTGATGACTCCCATGAAAAGTGCCATCTTGGCCCCAGGAGTGACTATCACATCTGACTGGCCATTGATCTTCATGCCCCTCTCTGAGTAGTGATTCTGTATGGCTTCAAGTAGTGTGGGTATACCTCTGGAACTAGTATATCGAGTTTCACCATCTTTCAGTGCTTGAATCGCAGCCTCGACAATGTTTGGAGGTGTAGGAAAATCTGGCTGTCCAACTTCGAAATGGTAGACGGTCTTGCCCTCGGCTTCCAAACGTGATGCGAGCTCATACATCTTCAGTGTGCCCGATTCTGGAATACGTTCCATATGATGACTGGTCCAGTCCACAGTTCGTCGCCACCCAATACTATGGCCGTCCGATTGGAAACACAGAACGGCAGAGCGCGCTCGATGGCTTGTCTAATATTGCTTCCGGCGCCCTATT
>JBHLOD010000268.1:0-3349 GCA_048940825.1 Promethearchaeota archaeon
AGCGAGCGGCCACCCCAATCTGGTCGCTAAGGTCCTCGGCCAGTTCGATCGCCTTCTCAGAGAAATCCACTCCAGTGGCCACGGCTCCTAATCTTGCCCAGGAGAGTGTATCCAATCCAAAATGACACATCAGATGTAGGAGTGACTTGTTGGTTACGTCACCCATCTCTTCCAACTCAATTGGGTCCAGCGTTTGATTTCCCTTCAAGAATCCCTCTACGTCGTAGAACCTGCTATCCTTGTGGACGTCAACTCGCTCATTCCAATTCTCCATATTCGCCTTGATGTGCTCATCCATGACAAACAACCACTCCAACGACGCTGCTCACGGCGCTTGGAGTATCATATAGTCTTAACGAAAGTCCTTTATCTTCCCGATGTGGGCCACAGGTCGAGCCGATTTGAGCACTAGGAGCTGGTCCAACTGATTGAGATTCGGTGGCATGGTCGCGGCGGACAAGGCGGAGTTACTTCAGCAGAACTCCTTGCTAAAGCCGCCTACATTGATGGCTATGAAGGAGTACAGGCATTCCCATACTTCGGAGCAGAACGTCGTGGAGCACCAGTGAAGGCGTTTACTAGAATATCTCATTCGCCCATCAATGTGCGAAGTCAAATCTATGAGCCCGACATAGTCGCGGTGCTTGACCCGGGTATTATCGATCTCATTGATGTCACTGAGGGACTCAAGGAGGAGGGCAAGGTGATAGTGAACATCTCCAAGAGCCCTTCTGAACTGAATCTTCCTCGAGGCCATGTGTTCACATATGACGGAACCGGAATCGCTCTAAAACACAATCTTCTCGTTGCCGGGCTTCCGGTTGTCAATACAACGATGCTAGGTGCTTTCGCGAAGGCAACCGGTCTCATTAAGCTGGAAACTGTCCAGAAAGTAATCAAAGAGAAGTGGCCCGGAAAGGTAGGAGAGCGAAACGCCGAAGGTGCCAAGGAAGCATACGAAACTTGTACTGACTAGGTCTTCCGTGTTTCTCGGATTGAGGGGGTCGATTGTTCACGCAAACATCCGCTCATATCCTCTTTGGGATATGCTTGGTTGCTGCCTCCTCATCCCCTCCACTTCTTGAGCCACTTCTTCCATCTTTCTCCTGACTTGTTCTGCACTCTCTTTCAGCTCTTCGACCTTGACTCCCACCTTGTATAGCCTGTTGAGTGCCTCAAGTAGCTGGACCGCGCCCTCTGGATCCGGCATCACTGGAATCGCAGGCGTGAGCAGCGCAAAACCCACCATAGCTCTGCACAAGGTCTCTGAGAGGATTGATCCTGCAATTCCTGTAATTATCCCCTTCTGCAGGATTTCCATGTTACCGTCCTTCTCCAACTCAGCCAGCTTCTCTTTCTCCGCAGCATAAAGCACCTTGCGGTCGTGAGGTATCCCTTGGACAGGAATGCCATCTAGTACTACTGTTTCTTTCACTCCCACGCTGGCAGCCCAGTCCAACAGAGCTGAACTTACGATGTAAAGGCCATCCTCGGCCACAGGGAGCTCAGCAGTTACAACGAGCAAGTTCCTTCCAGGTTCAGCATAGATACGAAATGGGTGTCGCAGGAGGCCATCCATGAAGATGGCTGCCGATGGCATGTATCTAGATCTTATATGAGCTACTTCTTCCATGTTGAACTGTTCAATGAGAGTGTTTGCCGCAATTGTTCCAATCACACCCGCGGACGGAAAACAGCACACGAGCAACGGATGATTCAATTCAATTTCCTTTGTCTGTACAACTTGAGCCTCTGGAGAACCCAGTACTTTTGCGTCACACGTTTCATCCATGAGCTGCGAACCTCAAGGTTGGAAGAGTTATCTCCAATATTAAGCTTGACATGAGTCGGCACGCACGACGGTTTCAGGAAACCTTCAGAGGGACGCCAATATGCCTTTATCAGACCAAGGGCCATGTGAACAACTGAGCGCGTGCTAATGATGGTGCTCCGGAATGAGGTTTCGAACTGAGGGAATCATGCCTCCCCCCATCGTGAAGCTGATTGAGGCAGCCCAGAGGCATGTTGATTCCCCTGACTTCTTGAACCTGGGACAAGGGCTTCCAGGACACATTCCACCGACAGAGGCCCTCAATGCTCTGGGGCGACGGCTGCTTCATCCATCTACGCACAGATACACTCCTGATCAAGGTCAATTGGAACTCAGAGAAGAGCTTGCCCTCTATCTACGACAGAATTGGAATATGCAAATTGATCCTCACAGAGAGGTAGTTATCACAGCAGGAGCGAATCAGGCGTTTACTGGGACTCTTTTCACGGTCATGGCGCATGGTAAGAACGTTGTCATGCCTTCTCCCTACTACTTCAACTCTGTGATGGGAGCACGTCTCGCTGGAGGCCACGTGAAGGAAGTACCTGTGGATTATGAGTTTCAGCCTCGCCCTGATGAGATTGAGAAAGCAGTAGACGACAACACCTGTGCAATCTACCTAGTATCACCAAACAACCCAACCGGTGCAGTATATGAACGAGCAACCGTTGATGCCATTGTGGACCTATGCATTGACAGAAACCTCTTGCTAATCTCGGATGAAACCTACGCAAGACTGGTGTATGACAGTGCATCTCACTACAGTCCTCGGTCTCGTGCTGATGCAACAGACAGAGTTGTGACGCTCGGCAGCTTCTCTAAGACCTTTGGCATGAGTGGCTGGCGAGTCGGCTTTGTGGTGGGATTCCCCGCCTTTATTGAGGAGTTTCTCAAGGTGCATGATACGCTGACCATCTGTGCTCCAACTCCAGGACAGATACTTGCGCTAGAGATACTGAAGCACGGAATGGATGAGGTAGAATCAGAGATTGAACGACTGGGTCACTTGAGGGATTTGGCGTATCTTCGACTCGCAGAGATTGAGCAACTTGAAGCTAAGCGGACTGCAGGAACGTTTTACCTCTTTCCGGAAGTGAAGAACTGTTCGGACACTCGTTCACTCGTCTTTGACATCCTCCAAGTCGAAAAGATGCTTGTCCTACCAGGAAGCGTCTTCGGGGACGCGGGAGAAGGACACATTCGAATCTCAATTGGTCCTCTAACACCTGAAGCTGTAGATGAGGCATTTGACAGATTGAGCAGCTACTTCAGAAGTCGTTAGTACGAGTAGTACTTCCTCCATTCCCAGTCCGTAACCACCTCATTGGCGTACTCTCTCCACTCCTCTCGCTTGACTCTTATGAATGTGTCAAGCAATTCGGAGCCAAGTGCCTCACGTATGACATCATTCCTCTCAAGACTGTCAAGTGCGCTGCCAAGAAACCCGGGAAGCGTCACAATTCCTCTCTCTGCAAGTTGCTCATCTGTCAAACTGAATATGTTTCGATCTTGAGCCTC
>JBHLOD010000269.1:0-3348 GCA_048940825.1 Promethearchaeota archaeon
GGACTCCCCGCCCGCCAAGAAGAAGGGACAAGTGGGACCTAGTTTCACGATTCAGAGAGCGCAATATCGAGAAGGTGTCAAAGAATCACGTCAAGCTTGAGATAGGGAAGAGCAGCGAAGTCGGGCCGGGCATATTGGTGACACCCGTTGATGCCTGTCACATCCCCGGAAGCGCATCGTACATAGTGGATATCGAAGGCATCAAAATACTCTATACAGGGGACTTCAATGCTGACAAGTCAGCGTTGTTCGAGGGAGCCACTCTGCCCACAGACTGCGAAATGGTCATATTCGATGCCACCTACTGGGGTCGAGAGGACTTCGACAGACAAAGTGTTTCTGACATTTTGATGGACGTAGTTCACAACTCTGGTCCTGTCATAATACCGACATTTGCAGTGGGTCGGGCCCAAGAGATCTTGGTTATGCTTGACACACTAGGCATCACTGAACTGAGAAACGTCATCACGACTGGCCTGGCAGAACGTGTGACCAAACTAACCGGATACTCGGGCAAATGGCAGGGAATGAAGAAGAACAAGGTCGCCCTAGAGAAAGAAGACATATTGGTGTCTGGTGGAGGAATGATGGCCGGGGGACCTGCACGGCAGCATTTCAAAGAACACCGCAACAACCCGGATGCGGCGATTGTTCCCTGTGGATATCTTGCACCTCGCACACCTGGATGGAATCTCATCCATGGCTACGAACCTCATGAGTGCAGAGTGGAGTACGCTAGGCTTAGCGCACACTCTTCAGCCTCAAATCTCAGGCAATACGTCACTTCGTGTTCAGGCAAGAAGGTAATGGTACATACCCCACATCCAAGTCCTCCAAAGGGAGTGGTGATGCCAGCTTCCAATGAGAGAATCGTGCTTAAGACTTGAATCGGTCTAGACGTCTACGCGACCACGTCAAGAACTCCATCGAGGACAAGTTTTGTGGCGACAAATTTCATTGCAGGAAGGCTCACATTCAGCTTTCGAACCACGTCCTGAAGTGACGTGGCGCCGTCACACAATTCGACAAAGTTGACAACGACGTCCCCATAGGCTTTCCGAGTCTCAGAGTCCACCTCGCCAGCCTTTCTCAGGTGACTATCAGGTTGAATCTCAACTTGGAAGTCAATCCATCCGTATCTCTCCATAAGCTGCAGAGAGCCAATCACGGTCTCTCTCGGCAAATCAAGGCTTCTCACGACACCGCCAACTGTGTCTGAGCCGTCGATGGCAGCCTTCACCTCAACGAAAGCTTTCCCTACTTCTCGGCTGTTGAAAGGCAAGGGTCGTCCGGCCTCTCTAGATCTAGCAACATAATCAAAACTAACAGGACGGAGAGGAAGTCTGTTCAAGACCTCGAAAAGCGAAGCCTCGAAGTCGGTCACGTTTCCGTCCCATGTAGGCCAGACATCTGTAAACATCTGCTCAATTGTAAGGAGAAGCCCGGCCATCGTCTTGCGATGGTCCTCTTCGTTGCTATTGTTGGTGACGATGAGTGCCATAACGAAATGTGGCGACTTCTCAACCATCACAAGATTGCCCTCGTGTTCTATCGTTTCAAGAGCATCAGTCTTGGAGGCCATGCCCGATTGGTCTCCATCAATACCGCCGAACGAATCGAGGGCTGAGATGAGAGATGCTACGGCGTTGGTGTCAATCTCTTCGCCAGAGTAGTTCAGGTGGTATGAAACTTCAGACAATCCCTCTTTCTGAACGATGAGTAAAAGGTGCAGGATTTTCGGAGGATCGTCTATTGGAACAGCCACAAGCTTGTCAGCTTCAGCGGAAGCGGCTTCGCTTGGAACACCTGTTTCAACAGTCGATTCTTTGACACTACTCTGTGCAGCGACAGTGGTAGCAGTCTCACCTTCAGAATAAGGCTCCTTTACGTACTCTCCGCCCTCTTTCGCCTTCGCAGGGGCTGCAGGAGTCTTGATCTCCTCTGTGCCTCGTCTTACAGTAATCATCTCGCTGATTGGCCTGTCAGGCAGTTGGACTCCTATAGTCTTAGCAGAAACCTCAAGCATGAGTCGAATGAACTCGTCTCTCCGTGTCTTGTCCGTCGCCACCATCGGGAAGGACGGTGCACCGAGAAGCCTCTGTATCTTCTCCGCCTTCATCGATTCTGGCAAGTCTTGTTTGTTGGCGATGATGAACAGAGGGACAGCCGGAGCTTCCTTCTTTATAGTCCGAAGAAGAGTCTTTGTCTGCATCACGTTCCTAAAGCTTGAATCACAGACAAGGAAGATGACATCGGTTCCAGCAAAGTAGAACTGCCACAGGTCCTGGAAAACAGCCTGTCCGGCGAAGTCCCAGACTGTCACGAGGAATGTTCCGAATTGTATTGTTTCCGAACTATCCACAGCGACATTAATCGTGGGAACATAACCACCGGGGGCTGGCTCCCTTCCGAACAGCAACCTGAGAAGTGTGCTTTTTCCAACACCACCAGAGCCCACAAAGGATACCTTGAAGTTTGTGAAGATGAGTTCGCCAAGAATATCCTCAAGATTATCCTTGATGTACCCGATGCTGTTGCCACGGAGTGCAGTCGAGATTCGAGCCGCGCCCTCCATAACCTTGTGCTTTATTACACGTTCCTCATCCCGCCCGTCTGTAACGAACGTGAGTATTAGCTCATCGTCCACGAGTGCATGAAAGATCTTATGTTCGTTGACGAATACTGGAGTGTCAGAAGCCAGGCCCTCTGTAACCTGAAGATCGCGCCATCCGGTGAGAAACTCCTGAATGTCACTGTCAAGGAAGTCAATCTTCCAGAATCGGGTCTTGGTCACAACGCTTCCGTCGACTTTGTCAATCAACATGACATTGTGTATCACTTTTTGCTCACACTCCGGAGTCCAAGTGGGACATAGACTCTCGTGTAGTCTGCGTACGAGTTTACAATGAACATAGATAAACTAACCTGCTATCAAGATTGTCCTGACGGACTGAAATCATTCTGAAACCTCAGGTTTCCACGTTTGTGAAGTTCTCCAAAGACTGCTAGTAAGACACTAGAATCGAGACCTAGCTCGTGGCCTATCTCTGATATTGACTTTGTGCCATCTGCGAGCCTCAGAATCCTGTCCAAATGTGTGTAAAGATGACCCATCTCATCGTCTACACGTCCGACAATGACTGGGACATCAGATGGTAGGATTTGAAATCTCCAGTCGATCGCCCCCATGCGCCTTAGCAAATACATGGCTCCCACCACCATTTCCGGGCCGGAACCACTCGTTAATTGAGAGACCGTAGTCTTGCCATCAAGACTGTTCCATACAGCTTCGAGAAAGTCCTTTACATGTGAAGACTCAAATCGCTCCCAATCAGGCGGGTCTATTGC
>JBHLOD010000270.1:0-3344 GCA_048940825.1 Promethearchaeota archaeon
TCGTCTTCTCCGTCAAGAAGGTGTACACTAATGCCACGGCCCTCCCACACTTCGACAAGCTGCTCGACGCCGGGGGTGGCAATGTCCATGTATACAGTCATGTTCAAACCGTAAAGATCCGCCGCGAATTGGGTCGGTTCTGCTTGCATGTAGATGGGGCCTGGATACATCACCATAGTATCATTGTAGTTCAGATAAGCAAAAGAGTATCCGACACTTGTGACCGCAAGAACATCATGAAGGTCAAGTGGAACTCCAGCTGACTGGAAGGCTATTGATGTTGCCGCCCAAGCGCATAACCCGTTGATCTCTTGCCACACGTATGGTACGCCAGTGACAAGACCTTCTGTTGCCGCATTAGCGTATGAGCCTAAATTGTAACTAGCAGCCGGGTGGCCGCCAGTACTAATCATAGCAGTGAGTAACAGAGTCACTGAGATGAGAAGTGCAAGGCGTTTCATGGCGACTTCATATTGACCTGAGTCATGACGGTCATAAGGATGTCGTTGTGACGAACATCCACAGAAATAGAAGTGCGCAGACGTGGGCCAAAGAACTGCTATTGGCCTTGTGCTTCAAGCTCAAGCTCCTCTACATCTACTCTTGGTTCGATGCTCCTCGTTATCAACACAGCAAGGATAATGACATTAAGTATCACAACGGAGTAGAGCAATGGAAGACCCTGCCAAGCATCATAGATGAATCCTGCCGGAATTGGACCTATTGAAATAAAGAGGAACACCACAACCATTGTCAAGCTCAACATCTTTCCAAGGTCTGGGCGAGGCAATGATTTCAAGATGTAGGTCCCAAGTATTGAGAACCACAGAGTGTCATTGATTGACTTTAGCGCTGTCGCTATGAAGGCAAGGGACAACAGGATACTGAGTCCTGGATATAAGGCGTCAAGACCAGCTAGCCAGTCTGCAGGAGCTATGTACGGAACCTGCTCAGCCAAGATAAGAAGTGCAACAGCGATTGGCATAACTGCATAGACAGCTATTGTAAGGCCTCTCCCTCCTCTCTTGTCGAATACCCTTCCAAGATAGAGCGTCAATGGAACTGAGAACATGAGTGTGACCAAGATCATGAGATTGATCTCACTGATTGTGAACGCCAGAGTCTCGTTAACGTAGTACAGACTGGCAAACCGATAGAACGAGTCACTAAAGGCATCTAGGCTGACCACCGCGACAAACACTGGGAAGACCCTGAGCAGAAGCTTCAGGCCCCGGAGGTTCTCTCCAAGAAAGTCTCTTAGGACATTCTTGTGACGATTTGCCCTGTTTGGCTGTGGAAGAGATTTCAGGACTGTCAATCTGATCGCGGCAGCGACCATGTAGAGTATCCCTGCAATGAAGAGAAGAAGCTGCATTGTTTGTATGAAGCCAGCCCCCATTCCAAGAAGAATTGAAACAAGGAATAGAGGAACGAGCCCCCAAGTAGTTCCAAGGGTGAAGAGACTGTTGGCAACACCACCAAGTCTTCGGTCGACTTGTTCCATGGCATAGGCCTGACCTGCAATGCCCGTGAATGACGATAGTCCAAAGACAACCATGGAAATGGCAATGGCGACTATGTCGGTTGAAACTGCTAGCATCAAGAAAGCAATTCCATTAACAATCATCGTAACAGCCGACAGCTTCCGCCGATCATGGTTGTCTGCGAGGTAACCCGAGAATGTCGTCCCAATCATGTTAACGACGAACATCAGCGAGATGAGAACTCCGACCATGACATATGACACGCCGATGTCACGGAAGTAGAGAGTGAAGTACTGGTTCAGCACACCCATGCTGCTATAGATCCAGACGGTACCCAGGTAGATAGCCCAGTTGCGGTTGCTGAGTACGCGTCGCACAGACTGAAACCAGGAAAGCCCAGAAACGTCATCATCAGGTTCCGGAATTGGAGTGACTCCGAGGGCTTCCAATCCTTCCTTGTGCTCTGACACACTCATTCACCAGCTGATTCAGCGGCTTTCAACTTCATGCATAAAGATGTACCTCAAGGGGCCAAATTCCCAAGGGGAGTGCGTGCACTTCCAGGAATGACCCCCGTCTAGACCTCCAGTGGCAGTTCCGTTTCTGCATATCTCCCTGTCATCATACGAAAGATTTCCCATTTGCCATCGGGCGAGAGCTGCCAAATCTCCAGTAGACGTCCAAACACCTTCTCAGTGGGCCCTCCACCGCGTGTGGTACGGGTTTCAGTGAAGCTTCCAAGCGAATAGGCGCGCTTCTCATATACGTCAATGATTTCCCGGTTTGGATTCCAAGATACTGTGGTATACATCGACATGAATTCGACAAATGCTTCCCTGATAGAATCTCGCCCCACGATGTCGCCCATTAAGGGCCACATCAATCGTGCATCTTCACTGAAGATATTGCTGACATCCAGAGCGCGGTCCTCAGAAAATGCCAAGTCCAATCCTGCCATTGCTTCCAGTAGATGGTCCCTGTTTGAACTACTAGAGTTCGATGAATGAATCGTCATGATACGACACCTTGTCAAGTCAAAGCGGTTGCACAATCTCATCTGGAAATCCTTTGTATTCGATAACACCCAGTTTCCTGAGGTAATCCATAGGGTTCCAGACCGACCATCCCTCTACTATCTTGCCTTCAACAATACGATAGCGAGGAACAGCTTCCATAACGACCTTCCTACCGGTCGGGGCGATTCCGCGATACTCTCCAGTGTGCGTGGCCGTGATTCTTACCTTAATCCATACTGAATTCTCATCTGCGACGATATCCTCTATAGTTCGGAAGATATCGGGGAAACCGATGTATTGCCTTCTCAACACTTCCTTCAAGTCCTCACGACTTTGAATCTTCAGTTGTTCGTTCACATATTCCGGTATTAGCAAGTCGTCAAGCAAGTCTGGATTTTGCATGTTTACAATCTCCATCATCTTGCGACCAATTTCCACATTCTCTTCTGATGACATGGAGTCCAGCCTTCTGTGGTATTAACCGTGGTTACCATCTGGATTTGGTTAACTATTGTTAATAAGTGATGAGGAAGAGCAGTGACAATGCCTTCTGAGGAGAACTAGACTGCAGCAGTGGCTGCCTTGAATGAGGTTGATGACCATACATATCGGGAATAGATACTGATTAGAAATTGGCGTGCGAAGAGGGAGGAAAATGAGAAGAGGTCGATGGTCATCCTCTTCTGCGTGTTATTGGCTTCTGCCATAGCCATCGGGGGTCTGTACGTCTTGCTCACCCCGGAGCTCATAACGCCCTATGATGAAACGGTAGTCATCTACGAGAGCACCTATTCTGAAGCTGAGAACATCTCAATCTACTATGATGTCTGCTTCCACAGTGCGA
>JBHLOD010000271.1:0-3331 GCA_048940825.1 Promethearchaeota archaeon
TATGGCCGTCCGATTGGAAACACAGAACGGCAGAGCGCGCTCGATGGCTTGTCTAATATTGCTTCCGGCGCCCTATTGCGGCCCAACAAGCTCTGCAAGGAGGCTTTTCTGATGCTCTGTTCCCCTGACATCTATCCTGTCTAGAAGGGCTTCTCCAAGTCCCGATTCATGGGCGCGCCTGAGGTAAGGAATACTCAATGGGTCAAAACCAAAGAGTCCAGCACAGAATGCGTCAACGGCGACAGGGTCTCTTCCAACCACGACTCCGTTCACTCCCCTCACCTCTCCAGCCTTGCGTTCTCCAATCACAATTTCAGTAAGATCCATGACTGTCAAATCTGGTGGGAATGACGCAAGAAGGTCGAGAAGAACATCATCTAGCCGAGAATGGAAGACACGCTTGTCCACTTCAGGCAGTAACCCGAAGAGATTCTTTATGCTTCCCCAAATCACTCCATTCTCAGGTTCCACCTTCAACGTTGCTGAGTTTACATGAAAACTGTCACCGAGAATCAGGGCGGGCATCTCATGTTTCTCGAAATGATGGCCAGGCATCTCTATAGGCTGTCGCGTGTCAGTCGTAAGGTTGGCGAGCTTCGCTCCTAGCTCTGTCAATGCGTTGTACCCACACCTTCGGAAAGCCTCACTGGCGGTTCTGAATGGATTGTCACTTTCTACTACCACGACCTCTGCCGTTTCCCTAAAGAGCCCAACTAGCGCATGCATCATCTCCAGCGAGGTGTTGCCGGGTAGTCCCGGGTCAAGAATTGAGGGCTTTATCACAACGCGACTATCAAGACTCGGCATGGTCAGTGGGCTGGTGAGCCTTGCCAACGCAGATACCAGAGATTCCCGTGCCGTCTTCTTCACTGCAATTGACACTTCAGCGGACTCTTCCATGATACCGGGATACGCCTCATCAAGGCTTTAAGTGAGTCTATCTGTATGGTGCCTGAAGAGATGAGATTCACAGAAGAGCAACTAGACAGATACTCGAGGTCACTGAAACTTCGAGACTTTGGCATCAAGGAACTAGAGGCCTTGTGCGATACAACTGTTGCCATGGTTGGTGCAGGTGGTATCGGAAGCTCGACTTTGCGCCTTCTGGCATCGCTGGGATTTGGAAACATTCGAATTATAGACGGTGAGAACGTAGAACTCTCGAATATGCAGAGGCAGAACATCTACAACACTAGCGACATAGGGAAGAAGAAGGCTGAGTGCGCATCAAAGAACCTGTCCCTCATGAATCCTGATGTGACCTATGATTCGGTTGTCGAAGAAATCAGCCAGCACAACGCTGAGGAGTTGCTCCGTGGCTCGGACCTGATTGTAGATGGGTTGGACTCATTTGAGGCTAGAAGAGCAGTAAACAGTGCTAGTCTGAGCCTTGAGATCCCCTATGTCTTTGCTGGAGCTGTCGAATACTACGCGAACCTGACCACCTTTATCCCTGGAAAGACAGGGTGCCTGAACTGTGTGATGGGGGACGCAAGAGATAATCCACAGAATACCGCGGCCGCAATAGGGGTTTCCCCAGAGTTGCTTTCCATTGTTGGAGGACTTGAAGCAAGGGAAGCACTCCTGGTAGCCACAGGACGTCAGCCAGTTCTAGCTGGAAGACTGATAGCTATTGACATTGGCACATTGACATTCGACTTGTTTGATATAACCCGCTCTGAGAACTGTCCGGTATGCAGATAATCATGTACCGAAGAAGAGTCTGCGGGCGCGTTTTCTACGCTCCTCTTCAGTTTCATCTGATTCTGGCGGGGGCGGAGGTGGAGGCGGTCCACTTCTGACTGGTTCTTCCTTTGAGCCGTCATCTTCCTCAGGCTCTTCAAATGATTCGTCTTCTGCAACTATGTCGTCTTCATAGTCATCCTGGAGTTCATCCTCAGGGAACGACGGCTCGTCATACGGAGTCCAGACTCGTTTCTCGAATGAGGGAGGGATTTCCGTTGGGGCATCCTCTTCAGGCTCGATTGGAACATCATCATCAGTCACCTCTACATATTCTGTTTCGGCTTCACTGGAGTACTCAACATCAATTTCTGTTTCTTCGGTGTCCCATAGACTGTCGTCCTCTAGAATTGATCGCATGATTTCTTCAGGACTCGAGGGTTCAACCTGGGTGATTTCAGGTTCGTCAGATGTTTCTAAGATTGTTTCGGGTCTGGTTTCAGGAGTCGTTTCGTATGACAGTGGCTCTTCAGAAGAGGGTTCTTCATAGTCTGATGCTGTGCGAAAGTCTACCTCGTCACCAGAATCCTGCTCTCTGGGGACTTCGTCGCCTGTTCCATATTTCAGACCCAGTTCCTTCCCAAGACAGGACTCGCACCTTTTTGCAGCGGCAACAAGTCCCTCAGCAAGGAAATCATCAAGCGATTTTGCCTCAGTAGGATGTCTTCTGGACCACCTCAAGAAGGAGTCCACCATGCGCAATGCATCACGCACACCAATCCAGTAATTGTCATCCTTCCCATTCGAACTCACGAATGCCACCACCAAGAGCTATCCCAAATTCCGAATAAAGGCTTTGTATCACGCGGGTGCCAGAGAACGACGTTGACAAGAAGACGGCCTAGTTATTCGGATTTGTTAAAAGCAGCGACCCCGAGAATCTCCCGCAGTAGGTCATCAAGGACACTCTGGATTTCAGTCCTTTTGAATTCGTCCAAATCGCCACTAACAGAAATGACTCGAGTAGGTATTCCCTCTCCGAGGTTCTTTCGTATCTCGTTTCTATATACGGTTTCAATCTGTGGATCATGTTCCCTGAGTACGATGATCACTCCTTTCGCACCTTTGAAGGTAAGAGAAAGCAGAATGTCCAATGCGGCGTGTTCTGGTGACATGAAGAGAGTTCCTACGTCAGAGTCCGCAAGCTCGAACTTTGTGGCACCAATCCTTATTCCGTCTACTGCAACAACCTGCTCGTTGAACACGGCCAGTACTCGCTCCAAGAGAGGGTCCTCTGGGCCTACGACTGTTATCTTGAACAGGTAGCGAGATTTCTCCTTCGGCTTCTCCTTAGCTTTCTTCTTGGGCTTAGCCTTAGGTTCGGCCTTAGGCCTAGCTTTGGGTTTGGCCTTCGGTTTGTCCTTCTTGGTTGCTTTTTTTGGCGGCATGCTATTCCCTCACTGTTGCATCCTGTGGGCGGCGTGGCGTGGGTCAGAAGAACTCACACTTGCTCTTTAATACTCTGTTAAGCAGATATGTGTTACGCGGGGGTGTTGGGTTGGCCGGGAAGGTACATAGATTATTAAGTGAAACAACGGGGTGGACAAAAAGTGAAGAAGTTGGCCACGACTAACGATGTTTTTGAGGC
>JBHLOD010000272.1:0-3327 GCA_048940825.1 Promethearchaeota archaeon
CCCAAGCAGTTCACAGTGCGCAGAGCATGGTTGAAGGGCAGCGGTCTGGAATTCAGTCCAATGCACGGCTACTATTGGTTCCACATCTACAAGGACTACGAGAACTACTGATTGTGGTTTGTCCTGTAGACGTTAGATTAACACAAACGCAGAGGGTTGCGACCCTCTGCCCCTTCATTTCTTTTGCACCGAGAGTCTGCATTTCCAGTGAGCAGAATAACTCTTGTTCTGAGAAAGAGTATTGCCAGGTTCTTACGCAGAGAACAACCGTTATATGTACGGCGCGGAAGGTGGAGGTCTGAAACGGGATTTGCGATGACGTATCTTGCTGACCTCACCATTCGAGAACTCTGCACGACCTGGTGGAGCAGGACCTGGATTCGTGTAATCGTGCTCTTGCTCATTCCAATCGGCATCGTGGATGTATACTACACCCTCCTTGCCACAGAACTCTACGGAGTGGCAGTTGAGTTCAATCCTGTCACTCGATTCTTCCTAGGCAATGAACTATGGTTGCCTTGGTCAATCATGAACATCGTTGGCTTCTCACTATTCTGTATGCTCGCAGGATCATACTACCTTCATACAAGAAACAACCTCGAGGGGCCCAACACGCTCTGGCTCTCTCTGATTATAGCTCTCCGCCTTGGGCTTGCCGTCTACAACATTACGTACTTCTACATCCCGTTTGTAGTGACCGTCTACCCACCCCTTTGGACAGGGGTCTTCACTTTCACGATAACCTTCGTCATCATGGATAAACTGTTGACTAGAAGAGACGACATAACCAAACGTAGCATAACGAGCTACTTCACAGTCAGACTTAGCAACATCGAAGACGCCAGGATGATCAGAGCAGCTGGGCCGGGAGAGCAGAAATCCGCGGAACCTCAGATTGCGCCTGCACCGAAGACCACCTTGCAGAAGAGCGTCTGGGCGAAGAGAGGAGTATACCTAGTTCTAGGAGTCGTGATGATTCTGGCAATGGGATGGATAATTGAGGTCATTGGGGTACTCACGGGCTTGGCCGAGTGGAGTGAACGCTATGGTGCAATTGTGTTCTTCAATGAACTCAGTGGAAGGGGCTTCCTGCTGTCAATGGTTGGTGTCCTCTCAGTAGCATCCATTTCCATGTATTTCATAATCAAGGCATTCGAAACGACTGAGGAACTGCCCACCTGACATTGGTGCTCATTCAATCAGCTTTGTGATCAACTCTTCAGAATGTTCTCTGACCAATGCATCGATCGCCTTGTAGGATTCTGGTTCTCCAAAGAGAGAAGCAAGAAGCCGGAGAAATGTCAAGTTGTGAAGAAGAGCGACTGTCTTGTCGTTGGAGGAGTAGAGATGGGCCAGGCGGCTTTCAATTGTAGTATCTTCAAGTGGGCCAGGTAGTCTTCTTCGCGCTTCACGTTTGACTCGCTCCATCGAAACTTCAAACTCTCTTGTCTGAATCGTCGACCTTATTGGACCAATCAGGAAGTTCGCCGCAAGCTCATCTGAGAGTCCTTCCTCACTTACTTCTCGCACGTTCTTTTGGAACTCCCATTCCACCTCAGTGGTTCGGATTGGCAAGGATGTGGCTGCCTTCTCCAAGTACTCACTGTAGCGGCCCTCTCTTATGAGATAGAGATCCTTCTTGAGATACTCCTCAAAAGCTTTGACGACGTTTCTCGCTTCTGGAACGTGAATACGGGTCTTCTTGTCGCGGCTGAAGATTACATCTTCCTCCTCTGAGTAGAACTGAAGATGTACCAGATACTTGACCATCAGCTCGAGCTGGTCCTCCATGAGCACACGTCCGAGTTTCGGTTTAGACTCTCGGCTTATATCAGTAACTGGGAGAGCATCTAGTCTATGCGTTGGATTCTGTCTCAATGACACATCTCATCGCATTGTGAGTGCCATGACTGCCTTCTGGCCGTGAAGACGGTTCTCGGCCTGATCGAAGGCAATAGACTGTGGACCATCAAGAACCGAGTTCGTGACTTCAAAGCCTCTGTCAGCTGGAAGGCAATGCATATACATTGACTTTGGCCCCGCAATCTTCATCTTATCCTCATCACATATCCAATGCTTGTTCTTATCAAACACTTCTTGGGACTTCTCTAGCTCAGGCTTGTCATTGAACGGCGGTATGAACTCCTTGCATGTCCATGCTTTCGGATAGACAACATGTGCTCCTTCAAAGGCCTCATCCATGTCGTACATTATCTCGAAGCTAGACTCATTCTCCTCTGCCATCACCCTGCACTGGTCCAGTATCTTGTCATCGAGCTCCATTCCCTTTGGATGAGCAAGAACTGTGTCACAACCCATCTTGGTGGCGGCTATGATTGCACTCTGAGGCACTGCAAGAGGTTTGTGTACTGAAGGTGAGTATGCCCAACTCATAACGAACTTGACGCCCTTGAAAGTACCGAACTTCTCCTTAACTGTCATGACGTCAGCCAATCCTTGGCAAGGATGGTAGATGTCATCCTCCATGTTGATGATTGGGATGTGGCTCCAATACGCAAAGTTGTTGAGGACTTCGTTCGCTCGGCCATAGACCCAGCCGACCGGGTCTCCATAGCACCGAATGGCTATGGCGTGGCCCATTCTGGCCAGCACGCGTGCCACGTCACTGACACGTTCGGTGGAATACGCTTTCTCATCCCCTTCAAGAGCAGGAGCGTAAATCTTACTGGGGTCCAAGAAGTGAGCGTGACCTCCCAGCTGTGTCATTCCTGCCTCAAATGAGTTGCGAGTTCTCAGACTCTGATTGTAGAAGATCATGAACAGCGTCTTAGTATCTAGAAGCTTGTGCGGCTCCCCGACTGCGAACTTCCGTTTCAAGTCCAATGCGACATCAAGTATCGTTTCAATCTCTTCCTTTGTGTAGTCGAGAAGGGTAATGAAATCTCGACCTCGAAATGTCTCAGTCTTTACCATTGTGGTTCACAGGCCTGACATTTGCAGGTGACCTGTAGAAAAAGGTTACCGCCACCTCTCCTAATGCTTAAGTGTCGCCTTGCACATCTCTTCAAAATACTGTTCATCAAGGTTGGAGTGAGAATGAAGAGGAAGGCTGTAAACTTGGTCCTCTCGCTAATTGGACCAATCGCATTGATTGTATTGATTACCATGCCTATTGGTCCACTCGCTGGAGGACTACAGATCATCGCCCCCACGGGGGGTATCTTTGATACCGGTATTGGCGTACACCAGCCGGGAACGCAGACAGTCAAACTACCAGGTCTCGACGCGGACGTTGTAGTTCTCCAAGACCAGTGGGGCATTCCACACGTCTATGGAGAATCCGTTGAAGACGCATTCATGGCATTG
>JBHLOD010000273.1:0-3319 GCA_048940825.1 Promethearchaeota archaeon
AGGCAATCCATTTCTCGAAAAGGACCTCGTCAATGTAGCCTTGGGGCATCGCGAAGTGACGGGCGCGTACTCCTACTTCTCTATAACCCATGGCATGATACATCGAGATAGCAATCTCATTGTCTCTGAAGGTACTGAGGATTATCTTCTCGTATTCTGCGTCAACTCCGGCGTCTTCTGCGGCTTGCATGAGTGCACGTCCGACACCAATTCCTCTATACGCCTTTGCAACGATGATTCCCAGCCTTGCCACGTGTTGTGAGGCCATCCACTCTTCGGTTTGCAGAGTTAGGTGGCCAACATATTCGTCTCCCAACTCGGCCACAAGCATTACGTCACGGCTGTGAGTGGTTCTTTGAATCCAATTCACCCAATCAGCGACACTGCTGTTCGCGTTGAAGGTTGGCAGCCATATTCCTTCGTCAATGACAGTGCTGAATCCATGGTAGAGGTCGCGAGCATCTGCCGGCACAGCATGCCGTACTCTTATGATTCGCCCATCCTTTGCCTCGAAATCCCATGTCTTCAAACGTCGACCTCGGTGAAGGTGCAGAGCAATTGGACAAAAAGCGTTTTGGTGTGGCTGAGGACCTTGGGCTCCTGCCATGACTTGGAGTAGTGCCTAAAAGCGAGGCCTGTTCTCGCGTTTGTCGTCTATGTCAGCGATTGCGCTCTCCCTCCTAGTCATGCCAGACCACACAACCTCGTGAAGACCTTCGTCTCTAGCAACTTGTGCAAGACATTCCATTGTATAATCGGTAACAAGTTGAGCGTCTTTCAGAGGATACTCGAGCCCAAGAAGCGTATACTTGTCAATGCACATCTTGTTGAAAGCAAGCAAATGGAACCTCTCTGCATTTGGCATGTTGGCAATGACGAACCTCGAAATCGCTCTTATATTGGCCTCATTGTCGGTATAGCCAGGGATTACGGGTGTACGAACCCAGATTGGCAACCCGCTTCCATTCACAAGCCGAGCGTTGCTTAGGACTCGGTCCAAGGGCACACCTGTGAATTCAAGATGCTTGTCAGGATCCATTACTTTTAGGTCGAATAGTACCATACTCACAACAGAGAGAGCCCGTTCCAGGACTGACTCACTACAGTAGCCACAGGTATCGAGGGCAACGTCCACACCCTGCTCCACGAGTCCCTGGGCAACCTCAATCATGAACTCGGCTTGAAAAGTTGCCTCCCCACCTGAGAGGGTCACCCCGCCTCCAGATGTCGTGAAGAATACCTTATCGCGAAGAAGCTCCTTAACCAGTGCTTCGGAATTCCACTCCTTGCCCATGACCCTGATGGCACCGGTGGGACATGCATCCTCGCAGGAACCACATGTAACACATAATTCGCGGTCTATCTGCATGCCTTCTGATGTGAGATTCAAAGCGCCCTCAGGACACACTTCTAAACAGGCCTTGTCACCAATACACTTCGTCGAATACCATACTGTCTGTGGTTCAGGGTCAATTGTTTCGATGTTATGACACCACGTACAACTGAGCGGGCAGCCTTTGAAGAACACAGTTGTCCGAATCCCTGGGCCGTCCTCAGTGGAGCATCTTTGGATATTGGTTATCAGTCCGGTTTGCATTCCCGCTTATAGCTCTCCATCAACCTGTTTGAAGAAGGCGTCGTATCTTGGCCCTCTCATCTACACAATATAAGCCGATTGAATCAGCACTATCTGCGGTACCAGTACGAATGTACTACTGGCGCTAGCTTTAAAAACGGGGCCAATCCTGTCGCCCCAGCCTGACCTACTGGTCACTGGGTATCAGGAAGGCTCGACAATGAGGTCAACGAGAAGACTCCTAACTGTCCTGCTCCTCGCCATCGTCTTGGGGGGAGTTTTTCAGATTCGACCCCTCGCTATGACAGATAGCAATGACTACGGAGCCCAACTGGATACGTCACGCTTCATCCATCTCGCCGGTCTCGACTCTCAAAACATCTCGGTGAGCCTTGTCGGTGCCGCAAACAGGAGTGGTGTCTCTGGCACATTTAATATCACGCTGGACATAACGTCTGATTTCGGAACTCTGAACACAACACTGTTCATTGACGACTCAATCTACTCGGCATACAACAAGACAGCATTGACTCCAGGTATTCAGAATCTGACTGTGAACACAGGTGGTCTTGCGGAGGGCAATCTCAACTTCACAGTACTCTTCGAGTACGTGAACTCGACTTGGGATGAGAAAGAAACATACTACCTAGTATACTTCGTAGACAACATTCTTCCGAACTTTGAGGTAGGCATCCTGAATCCAGCCAACGAAAGTACCTTGGTTGATACAGCCAGCCTTGATCTCAACATTACATCAGACTTTGACTTCATCAACTTCACGCTGCTAGTAGATGACGTTGCATACCCTTCGTATGATGCTGTCCTGATCGCTGCGGAAAGTCAGACGATCAACGTTGACACCACGACTCTTAGAGAAGGATGGCTGAATTTCACTCTCGTGTTTGATTATGCTATAGTCAACGTGCAGGAAAACCATCTTTATCACTTGGAGTTTCTGGTGGACAATGACGGACAACCAATCACGCTGACCCTTGTTTCTCCAACCAACCAAAGCCAAGTGTCAGGGGTCTTCAATCTAACATTGGAGGTTGCATCAGACTACGGAGTGGCGAATCTCACTCTCTTTGTAAATGACATCATTGAGTACTCCCAGTACAACGAAACTCTGCTCCCATATGGAGTGCACGACCTGACTCTTGATACCCTGCTCCTTGAAGAAGGACTCAACAACTTCACTGTGTTCCTGTGGCACAACTCAGAAACAGTATCCTACTACTACGAGTTCATCGTCAACAATTACGGGGCTCCGACAGTTGTCATCCTTTCTCCTGAGTTGGATGCAACCTTCACTGGAGTCCAAACGCTTGAGCTCAACATCACGTCAGGACAGGGTTCTGCCAATCTCACCATCAGGGTTGATGGTGTTGTCACCTTGGAATACAACTCCACGCCCGTTTCTGCAGGAGTCGGATTCTACAGCATAAACGGAAGTAGGTACGAGAACGGATTCCACACGGTGGCTGTCAATGTGAAGACAGCAGAGGGACTTGAGAGCTCCACATCTCGACAGCTGTATTTCCTTGACCATGTGAGGTTCTATGTTAGAGGAGTCACTAACTACGACGAAGTATCAGGAAATCAGAGTATAGGTTTGCGAATCGAAACCCCATATGACAACGTGACAGTATCTGTCTATGTGGACAATGTTCTGGTACCAGAGTTGAACAATGTTACCCTTCCTGCTGGCGATTCACAGATTTCATTCGACACCACGGGTTATAG
>JBHLOD010000274.1:0-3314 GCA_048940825.1 Promethearchaeota archaeon
TGGGAATCAGGACCGTTTTCATAGAAAGCATGTCAAGAGTCGAAACTCTCTCAATGACAGGTCGTCTCCTTCTCGGGAAGACTGACCTATTCCTAGTTCAGTGGAAATCGCTATCACAACGCACTCCTGGTGCGATATACGGAGGTCAATTGCTTTGATACTCCTAACGGTGGGCACTGCACATTTCGACCCGCTGATAAGGAAGGTCGACAGCCTTGTCCGCAGCGGTGTCATCAGCGATACAGTTGTAGCTCAGATAGGACGAGGCTTCTACGAACCGGCAAGTTTCAGGTACTTTCGATTCATGAGGTCGATGGAGAAGGCATTCGACAAAGCAGATGTGATTGTAAGTACCGGTGGTGCCGGGACGACCTTAGAGTGTGTAACAAAGGGACGTCGACTTGTTGTTGTTGAGAACACCTCGCTCATGGAAGGACATCAGGCACAACTTATAGGAGAGATGGAGAGGAGGGGCCATCTTGTCTGGTGTAGGAGTCTGGACAGACTCCCCGACTGCATCTCGAAGGCGAGGAACATGGAGTTTACACCTTTCGTTTCTGACCCTCCTGTGGCTCACGAACTAATCTTGCAGCTCCTGAGTAGCGTAGAGTAAGATTTCAGCTGCTGCTGATTCTCGCTTGGGACCATTTGGCGCCAAACTATCTACCTCCTACGTGCTTGTTCCTCCAGTACACCCCGTTTTCATACACTCATTCGTATTGGGGTATTACCTGAGCTATTTGCAGCTATTGTCCCGATTTGATGTTCTCTTTATATTGAAATTCCTCCATGTTCCACAGGAAGTGCAGGTCAGTTACAGACCCACACCTAGGTTAGCATAAGCACACCGAGATGAATCATCTTGAGTAACAAAACAAAGAAGAAGAAGGCGCCAAGTCTGGTGAGGACCCGCGGCATGGGGCTATCCGTGAAGCTCTTCAGGTATTCAGGCCTCAAGCTGAGCGCTCCTCAACTTACCTCCGCCTTGAAGAAAATCAAGTATAGTCCAAAGAGCCGAAAGGATGCTGCTACTGGTTTCACCAAAGTGAGTGCAAGTGGCAGGACAGTGATTGCTGACCTTGTCGCTGGATTCAGGGTACCTGTTCTTGGCTATGATAAGGATGGCAATCTGACCCCCGTTCACTACGTAAGTGTAGACAAGGGTCAGGCATTCATCAAGACGGGAAAGGAAACTGTTGAAGTACGTGGATCAGAACGAATCGCCAAGAGGTTCAAGTCTCTAATGGAAGACGCCACCGGCGCAAAACTCACACCTCTGAACCTCAATGGTGGCACCAAGATAATCTACGACGCCGCAGCAGATATTGCCTCAGTCCTATTGACTGGAGTGGAGAAAGGCAATCTTACTCAAGCTGAGTTTCGAGGAATCGGAATCCAGAATGAGGATGAGATTGGGCTCTACACGCGAAGGTACAAGGGCGAGATTACACGATTCCGCGGAACGTTTCCGTATCCAAGTGGAGCATTCCTCACGACTTCTGTCAACGCCGAAGCAGGTTCACTCATGATCTACCGTACCGGCGAAGGCATCTATGAGAAGGACTTGAAGTGGATTGTTGAACTAATGGAAAACGCCGCGCTAGCACAAGGGTAGACCGGGTTGGGCTTCTTCAGCCCTCCCGTTCTTAGTTTTCCATGATTCCACTAGATAAGGAGTTGCAGTCAGTCCTCCAAATGCCGGTGGATTAAAAAGAATTGACGCTGGCCAAGAGCCGGAAGGTAATGACTGAGGATGCTGATGAGATAGTTCGCAGAGAATACCGTCATGGTAAAGTTGCCTACGGTTTTCAATGGAACAAGACTCATCACGAACATCTAGGAAACAAAGAGGGCGACCTAGCCTCACTTTGGGCACACCTATCGATTATATCCGGCGGAAAGATTCCATCAGATCGATTCGTTGACCCTTTCTATTCACGGTCATCCGCTCTGAAGCTCCCAAAGATGAGTGTTTCAAGAAGGGTCGCGCTGAGAGAACGACTTCTCAGAACTGGTTCAGTCGTACGTTCCATGGACAATAGTCTCGTTCACATGATACGTGAGTACCATCGCAACCGCAATGACAGGTCTTACATTGCTGACCACGGAATCTTGAAGGAGTTTCTTCACTCTGACTCAGATACGATTGCTATAGAAGTCCCTGTTTGGTCCGATCGGTATAGACTGACTGGTCATGTGGACTTGATTCGCTATGTCGACGGCAACATTCAGGTATGTGAATACAAGCCTGGCCCTCTTGAGTCAGCCGCAAACAGATTCCTCCAATCTCTGCCACAAGTATCGGCCTATGGAGAGATGATCGCTCATCATCTTGCTGACACACTCCGAAGTGCGCTAAATGCGCCCCTCCTCCCCCAGGTCCGATGCTCTGTGTTCGACGCACATTCTTGCTGGGAGTTCGGTGCAGAGTTGTTTGTCAGCCTCATAGAGTCTGGTAACCTAGAAGGTCTCTAGTGACCTTGAGGAGTCACCTTTGACATCTTAACAGATTCTTCTATAAACGTGGTTCCTGATTCTGTGCCGGTTGCTCTCAACTGGATTGAAGGCCGCTCCGAAACCAGACCCTCTCTGATGCGGGAGAAGTATCTCTCAGTCAGTACACCGAACCGCCCAAGAGCCGGGTCGACTGGAATCCACCCTCTATCCTGTAAGAACACTTCACACCAAGCATGAGGTTCTGGCTCCTGATCGTTTCGAAAGAAGTGGCCAACAATTCTACGAGATGGAATTCTAACAGCTCGAGTCAAGGCTACGAGTAGATCTGCGTGCTCATCACAGTCGCCCTCCTTCTCCAAGGCCGCCCTCGTGGCACCTCGCCGTTCATCGAGATGAGTCTTCATCTTGACACTCTCACGAACGACATCGTACGCGTGTCTTGTGTACTCGATGTCCTCACCACTCCTTTCAGCTATGGTCTGAGAAATCTCTTGAATGGCCGGATTCTCTGTCTCCCAGTATTTCTGCATGGATGTATACATACTGCGGGTCTTGGTTTCCTCTGACTCGGAAGATGATTTCTGTTCCATGAGCCAATCACGAGTAGTAGTGTCAATCCTGAGAATGACTGTTGGAGTGAAACTCTCTCCAGGATTGAGTTCGGGGACTTTGATTACGGCAACCATATTGTGTTCTGCCTTCTCCGACACTCTGGCGAGAGGGAATACGTCAATCATTTCGACAAACTGGTTCTCCATGTCTGTGAAGAGATGCCATGTCAGTCTACCATTGCGGATTCTTGATTTCCCTCTATTCAGAACATTCGCCTGCATCTCAATCCTTAGTCTCAAGTTCCT
>JBHLOD010000275.1:0-3293 GCA_048940825.1 Promethearchaeota archaeon
TATCTGAAAAGGACCAGAAGCTGTTTGAGAGAGCTAAGGAGTATACGCGCGAACATGTCACTCCACGTGCTCACGAGCTTGAGAAACGGAATGATTTTCCCAAAGATGTGGTTCAGAAAGCATATGAACTAGGTCTGATGAACCTTCACATCCCGCCTGAGGCGGGAGGGCCAGGCCTTTCTCTCTTCTCGGAAACGTTGGTATCTGAGGCGACAGGCTACGGGTGTGCCGGAGTCGCCACCACAATCTTGTGCAACAATCTCGCCTTTGCTCCGTTGGTCATTGGCGCAACAATCGATCAACTGAAAGAGCATGTAGAGCCTCTGATCACTGGTAAGGATGCCAAATTTGGAGCATTCTGCCTAACAGAACGAAAGGCGGGCTCAGATGCGGCGGCTGTTGCCACAAGGGCTGTGCGCGATGGCGACGAATACATGATCAATGGGACTAAGTGCTTCATTACTAACGCACCACAGGCCTCCCTATTCACCGTATTTGCGTCAACCCAACCCGAACTGAAACACAAGGGCCTCTCCGTCTTCATGGTGCCCAAGTCCAAGGGAGTGAAGATAGGGTACGTCGAAAACAAGATGGGGCAGCTCAACTCTGTCCAATCAGAGGTCATCTTTGAGGATGTTCGTGTTCCCAAGGATTGCCTTGTGGGTAAGGAAGGGGAAGGATTCAAGATTGCCATGATGACCTTAGACAAGACCAGAGCAGGAATCGCAGGGATTGCTACAGGTGTGGCCCAAAGGGCATTAGATGAAAGCGCCAAGTTTGCAAACGTGAGGCATCAGTTCGGACAGCCGGTTGGAAGGTTCCAAGGAATTGGCTTCATGCTAGCAGATATGGCTGCTCGGACTTCTGCTGCCCGTCATCTCACTAGATATGCTGCGTGGCTTGCCGACAATGGCATTGATAACTCCAAGGACTCTGCCCTTGCGAAGTTCTTCGCGGCAGACGCGGCGATGCAGAACGCGATTGATGCAGTTCAGATATTTGGCGGATATGGATACGTCAAGGAATACCCTGTTGAGAAACTCATGCGTGATGCCAAGCTCTTGCAGATATACGAGGGAACCAATCAGGTTCAGCGAGTCGTGGCAAGCGGGAGAATCCTCAAAGAAAGCGTCAATCTCGATACTGGATTCCATGTGAAGTATGATGGTCAGGACGCTCCGATACCTTGAGCTATGAATGTGCAGCGGAGAGATCCTCTCCTCTACTATTCTTCGCGTTCCACCATAAGGCGTTACACGTGGTCATGCTTGGTTCCGGAAGTGGGTTGAACCACAGCGCACTTCTGCTCAAGGAACTCATTCTTTCAGCATCATTCCACTAATGATTTATGTGTGCTAGTTTGTGGCTCTTGCATATCGCAGCATTTGACGGAGAGAGTTTCTCGTGGAGGACACTGAAACGATTAGGATGATTAAGGACCGTCGAGCCATCAGGGACTATGATACGTCAAGAGATGTTTCTGATGAGGCAATATACAAGATAATCGAAGCAGGAGGCTATGCTCCTAGCGCAGAGAATCAACAACCTTGGCGAGTCATTGTCATTCGCAACAAGGATACACAGAGGTTCATCGGGCAGCTTGCCGTTGATCGAAGCAAAGAGCTGTTTGGACGCGTGACTCCACGCGAAGAACTTGAGCGACGACTCAACTACATTGAATCGAAGGTCAGTCTGGAGAGAACAATTGACATTCTGATTACTGGGAAGCGCTTTGAGTATATCAAAGGTGAGCCAGAAACCAATGGAGCACCAGTCATCCTAGTGCTTGCAATTGATCAAACTCATGTTGGTAATAGCCAGCCCACACTGAGAGGGACAGGCGGGGTCTACGGATGGTCGTCTCCAAGACACGCCATAATTGCGGGTTCGATGATGATGCAGAACATGGCACTGGCTGCGGCCTCACTAGGGCTTGGTAGCTGTATTTCATCAGTGCAGCTTGACCACTTCGATGATGTGGGAGCCATATCAGGAATACTGGGTATCCCATTTCCACACTGGGTGCCAATTCTATGTTTGACACTCGGATACCCAAAATCCAAGAGAACTCTTGGACCGCCAAGACAAATGCCTGAAGAGATTGCATTTGCCGAGAAATGGGGAGAAGCCTTCAAGGGGGGAGCAGTATGACAGAACTTGACACATTGAGGAAGGGGATTGTTTCACTCCTTGATGGGATGTGGTGGGCACTTCGTGACAGTGTTGGAGCGCTATCAATGTATGAGGGCTACTCTGGTGGATTCAAGCAGATGGGCTCGGAGTTCGCAGAAGGGATTGGAGATAGGGGAGCGAATGGAGCAGCGAAGATGGCCGCAGACCTGTTTGCAGCAATTGGTCTCGACGTTGAGCGTGAAGGAAAGGTAGTCCTTGTGAAATCATGCCCAATATGGAGTAGAATACTTGAACGTGGCCTTGAGTACGCCTTCCACATTGAGGAGATATGTTGGAAACCTATGCTCGAGGGCATTGGAGAGAAAGCGGGAGCAAGACCTGTTATTGAGTCATCTCTCAGAATGGCCCACTTGGAGCGAGCCAGACTGAATCACAGGAAAGGCAAGGCCAGAGCAGCGCTGGAGAAAGGCGAAATCTCGAAGAAAGACTACGAAGCTCGAGTTGCGTCACTCGAAGAGAGTCTCCAGCAGATACCATCACAAGGCCATTACCGATTCGAATAAGAAGGAATCCGATTCAGTAGTAACTACAAGAAGGCGGGCTACGTCCATGGAAACTCTAGAGAAGGCCGGACTGGCTGTAAACTACAACAAAGTGAGTAGCACTAAACCGAAGAATCTTCCTAAGAAGGTGTACATCTGGGATGAAACGCTTCGTGATGGGGAGCAGACACCCGGAGTGGCTCTCACACTCGATGAGAAGATCGAGATTGCTAAAATGCTGGACGAGATAGGAACCTCTATTGTGGTTGTAGGATTTCCTGCAGTGAGTGAACACGAAAGAAAGATTGTTGCTGCAATCGCAAAAGAGGGACTCAGCAATGCCGTTATTGGTGCTCCCGCTCGAGCGATGATTCAGGACATCGATTCTTGCATACAAGCCGACGTTCAGGAGGTACCAATCTTCATTGCAACATCAGATTTCAGACTCAAGTACCAGCTCAGAATGTCTAGAGAAGAAATGCTTCAGAGACTGACAGAATGCGTGGAGTATGCTAAGGACCATGGACTAATAGTCGACTATATCGCCGAAGACTCCACTCGCAGCGACATGGAATTCCTTTGCCGTGCCTACAGGACAGCAATCGAAGCAGGGGCCGA
>JBHLOD010000009.1:0-6619 GCA_048940825.1 Promethearchaeota archaeon
TATGCGATAATCGCCATGATTCCTGCGTTTGTCGGTCAACTGGATTTACTCAAGCTGATCTTCATTCTTCTGGCTGCAGGCTTCCTTGTGAAGATGGCAGTCTTCCCGATTCATTGGTGGCTACCTCCAGTACACGCTGAGGCCCCAACACCGATCTCCGTTCTGCTTTCTGGTGCAATGATTGAAACCGGAGCCTATGCATTGGTTAGGTTCGGGATTGTCACTCTTGGACCCGCAGCAACCAGTCTTTCTTTCTGGGTCGGCCTCCTAGGTGTCATCACGATGTTCTACGGTGGACTGATGGCACTGGTTCAGAAGGATATCAAGAGACTTCTAGCATACTCCAGTGTGAGTCAGATGGGCTATGTCCTGTTTGCATTGGGAATGATTACCACTTACGGGGTTTCTGGAGGTCTCTTTCATCTCATCAATCACGCTTTCTCCAAGGGTCTCTTGTTTATGACCGCAGGAGCTGTAATACATCAGACTCACTTGCGCGACGTTGATTTGATGGGCGGTCTATCGAACAAGATGCCTATCACTGCCTTCACAGCCGCAGTTGGTGCATTGAGCATCGCGGGTGCCCCGCCACTTTCGGGCTTTGCAAGTGAATGGATGATGTTCCTTGGTGGATTTCAGGCTGCTTTAATGGATGCGGGTGGGATTGCCCGTCCAGAGTTCTTCGTACTCTCAATCTTGGCTGTTTCCAGCTCAATCGTAAGTGCTGGCTACATGCTTCGCTATATTTGGAAGGTCTTCCTTGGACCGCATCCAGAGTCGCTTGAGGATGTCAAGGAGAGCTCGAATTGGATGACGATTCCCATGATCATCCTCGCATTTCTGATCGTGCTCTTTGGAATATTCCCAGGATTGGCACTTGATGTCATCATGCCTGGTGTACAAGCAATACCACAGATTATCCCTTGAGGTGACACAGATGCTGCTTGGACTACCTTACTGGCTTATCCTTGTGCTCCCACTGGGTGGCTCCGTCTTGGTGCCTGTTGTGGGCCGTTTCAGTGAGAAGCTTCGAGATTGGACTCCGGCGATCTTCATGGGCATTACAATGCTACTTTGCTGGTCACTGCTTCCTGAAATTGGGCATCCAACCGGACAGACTAGTTGGCCTTGGATAGAAGTTCTTGGGCTCAATTTCGAGGTCCTTCTAGATCCTTTGTCGGTAATGATGGGTGTTTTGGCCAGCACGCTCTGCTTCCTAATCTACGTCTACAGCACTGAGTACATGGCTCATGAGGAAGATCGAGACCGATTCTTCTTCCTTATGCTACTCTTTGGTGGAGGAATGCTCACCCTAGTCATGAGCAACAACCTGCTCATTGGCTTTATCGGTTGGGAGGTGATGGGCACGTGTTCTTATGGGCTCATTGGTTTCTGGAATGATAAGCGGAACCCGATGGAGGCTGAACCCGACCCGATTGTCTACAAGAACTCTCTGCTGCAGTTTGAAACTGAGGGCCAGTACAACACCCACTGCGGCACGAAGGCGTTCATCGTAACAAGGATCGGAGACGCATTCATGCTGGGTGGGATTCTCATCCTATTCCTGTTCACTGGCACCTTCTCTTTCACAGAGATGGCCAGCAACGCCCAGGGCTGGTGGCAAGCAATGGCCGGGATTGGCATGCTTGTTCCGACCTTCCTTCTCATCTTCATGGGGTCCATTGGCAAATCCGGACAGGCCCCTCTACAAGTGTGGCTGCCCGAAGCAATGGCTGGTCCCACGTCAGTATCTGCGCTGATACATGCGGCTACAATGGTCAAGGCAGGCATCTACATTACAGCAAGGTTCCTCGTGACGATGGTTTCAGCAGCCGGTGCCGATGGAGGAAATGGGGGCCATCTCACTGGACTACAGGTGGTGGGCTTTGAAGCAGCTATTACCTTCTTCATAATCGTCGCTGTGATAGGAGGGATCACGGCGCTTCTAACGGCAACCATGGGGATGGTTTCCAACGAGCTGAAGCAGATCCTTGCATTCTCAACCCTCAGCCAACTAGGATACATGATGCTATCTCTAGGTGTGGGCGGGATTCTGCAGGCGAACCATCTTCACTATGACCACGCATACCTGAGCAGTGTTTTACACGTCGTTTCGCACGGCGCGTTCAAGGCTCTGTTGTTCCTTGCTTCAGGTGGTGTGATACACGCAATTCACACGAAGTACATCTCGAAGATGGGTGGACTCCGCAAGTATATGCGGAAGACGTTCATTGTCATGTGGGTAGGTGTTCTGGCTCTCGCCGGGATACCACCGTTTTCAGGATTCTGGTCCAAAGACTCCATCATCGAGTACACCTACGAGCTTGCTGCTCACTGGATCAATCCACTGGGTTGGGTCTTGTTCGGATTCGCAGTACTTGCTGCTGCCTGCACAATCTTCTACAGTCTTCGGCTGATGGGCATTACGTTCTATGGCCCACCGAAGCTGGGTCACGGCTCTCATGACTCAGAGGAAACCCATGAATCTCACACCGAGGAAACCGACGAGCAGGCTGAGGCCGAGGAGGAGCATCATGATGACCACCACTCAGAACCTCATGACCCTGGCCCGGCAATGATGGTTCCGCTTTACATCTTGGCGGCTTTCACAGTGATTGCCTTCGTAGTCTTTCCGTTCATTCAGAATATCGTACTCGAGGCAGACTACAGTTGGGCTGAAACGATGACTGAGATGATCATGGTGAAACTGACCATGCCAGGAATAGTACCATTTGCGATTACCTTGGCTGCACTCGCAATCGGTGGCATCCCTGGCTACATCATCTACATCAAGAACGCAGACAGACCAAACAAGATCATTCCAGAGAGTGGCTTCAGGCGAAGACTTCACAACTTCCTGAAGCATCGCTGGTACATCAATGAGTTCTACTACTGGGTGCTGAACAAGTTCCTCAACGCTGCTGAATGGTATCGAGTACGTGTGGACAATAACATCATAGACGGCATCGACTTCAAGTCTGCAGACTCTGCCAGGGCAATATCGAGTAAGCTCAGGTGGTTTGACGACAATGTGGTCGATGGATTTGCAGAGGGCATCTCGACGCAGAGCGTTTCAGGCTCGGAGAGAAGCCAATCTGCCCAGACTGGCCGAGTGAATGACTATGTCGGCGTGATAATGTTCGGGATCGGGCTGCTTGTGATTCTAGCCCTGATCACAATGGGGGTTATATGAAATGCAGTTTGACTTCATACAGAATCTGATCGCAGCACTCCCAATGGAGAACATACTACCTATCATGCTGTTCATTCCCGTCGTCGGAGCGTTCATTGCATACCCCCTCGGGAAGAGAGGAGCACGTGCACTCACGCTGCTGATAACTGGATTCGAGATGGTTCTGGCAATCCTGTTGATGTTCGCCATCGACCCATCCAGCGAAGCCATGTCATACCCTTGGAGATTCATAATGGGAACAGTCCCTGCGACTACTCCCGCGACCAATCTTCAGATACTCCTTGGAGTAGACGGAATCTCTGTCGCAATGATTTTCCTATCGAACTTGGTGGTGTTTGTCGCTGCTATAAGCTCAAATCACATCCACAAGTCCGAAGGTCTTTACTATGCCTTCTTCCTACTACAACAGACTGGTCTCCTCGGAGTGTTCATGTCACTTGACCTCATCAGTTTCTTCATCTTCTGGGAGCTAGTGTTGATTCCACTCTTCTTCATCATCGGCCGTTGGGGCGAAGAGGGCTGTGAGCACGCAGCTGTCAAGTTCTTCATCTATACTCACCTGGGCTCCGCTGTGATGCTTGTCAGTTTCATGGCCATCTACTTCTTCGGTCCTGGAACATTCGAGATGGTGGCCCTTCGAGAAGTGGGACTTCCAGTTGACGTTCAGATTGGCTTTGCTCTAGCTGTCTTCATGGGAGCTGGGGTGAAGCTACCAGTCTTCCCTCTCCACAATTGGCTGCCATGGGCTCATGTGAAAGCACCAACACCTGGTTCAGTCATTCTGGCGGGCATACTACTGAAAATGGGAGGATACGGCTTCATCCGACTTGGCCTGTGGATGGTGCCCGAGGGCTTCATGCGTCTCAGCATCCCTCTTGCACTCCTTGCTGTCTTCACTTGTATCTACGCGGCATTCGTAGCACTGGCGCAGACCGATCTCAAGAGTATGGTAGCATACACCTCAATCAACCACATGGCTTGGGTATTGCTGGGGGTGGCAATCGGCGCATTCGCCTTTCAGACAGGAATCACACCTGACATCAGAGCAGCGGCCGCTCTTGCCGTGCAAGGCGCCGTCTTCATGATGGTTTCTCATGGCGTGATTATCTCAGTGATGTTCATTATGGCTGGCCTATTGACCTATACGGCAGGATCTAGACAGATTCCTGATGTCCAAGGTCTCATGGCCAAGGCCCCGAGGCTGTCCGCAGTACTCATTCTGGCCTCATTCGCGGCATTTGGCCTGCCAGGTTTCAGCGGCTTCATCGCGGAGGCCCTTGTTCTATTCGGTTCCGTCAATATCTACATCTGGTCTGGCCTGATTGCGTTCGGGATATTCGTCACAGTAGGTTATCTTCTGTGGACATTGAACCGGATCGTGTTCAGCGATCCGGACCCCGAGAAGGAGGTCACAGATGCTCCTTGGAGCGACTTGGTCGCACCAATCCTTATGATGATTCCAGTGCTGATTCTGGGACTCTGGCCTGACTTGATTCTAGACCTCGTGGTTCCTGTGGTCACATCCATGCTGGGAGGTGCTCCATAATGATGCAGTTCGAACAGATTACCGCCTTCATCAGGTCGATATTGGACCCGTTCGCGAGCGTTCTTGCAAACTACATTCCCGCAGACTGGATTGCATCGCTACCTGCGCTGACGCTCGTTCTGTTCGCCTTTCTATCTCTGATAGTAGGAATGCGCAGAAGCCCTCTCGTTGTCAGTTTCATTGGAGTGATTCTCGCAGGACTAGAGATGGTCGTCTTTGAGTCATCGACATATGGTTCCTCCTTTGGAGGTCTCTTCGTCAGAGATGCCTTTGGGGACTTCTTCATTTGGATCATTTTGATTGTTGCATTCTTTGTCCTTCTATCATCAACAACATATGGAGGTGACAAGGGTGCCTACAACTTCCTCCTGTTGGTTTCATTCGCTGGTGCAATCTGGGTCGTCATGGCAACCGACTTGGTCGCACTCTTTGTGTCTTGGGAGCTAATGAGTACCCCGACGTATGTCTTGGCTGCTTTGGGCCCACATAGAGGTGCTATTGACGGTGCAACGAAGTACTTTGTTATGGGACTAATATCCACTACTCTGATGGTATTCGGAATTGCCCTTGTATATGGTGTCACAGGAGCTACAGACCTTGCTCTGGTCGCGAGTGCCCTAAGCTCTGTATGGGCGACGGCGGCCCCCGAAGCATATACTGTCCTTCTTGCCTTGGTGATGTTTCTGATAGCTTTCGGATTCAAGGTCGGCGTCTTTCCGGGGTGGATGTGGGTCCCCGATACGTACTCGACTGCGGACGGAAGTGTGACTGGATATCTTGCTGGTGCGACCAAGAAGACTGGAATAAGTGCTCTTCTGAGAATACTGGCTGTGGCCTTCGTAGTTGCTCGCCTTGAGTGGATGCCTTTGATTGTTGCAGTATCTATCCTGACAATGATTGTCGGGAACGCTCTGGCATTGGCTCAGCGCAATATCATGCGAATGCTGGCCTACTCATCAATTATGGTCATGGGAGTGCTATTTGTTGGTGTGGCCGCAGGAACTCAGTACGGAGTGGCGGCGGCGATGTTCTCTGCCTTTGCACACGCACTCATCAAGACAGGGGCGTTCATCCTCATCTGGGCTATGGCCATCAGACTGGGAAAGGAGATTACGTATGATGACCTTGCCGGCCTGAGTAGACGTTCGCCAGTATCAGCTGCACTTCTCGCAGTATTGATTTTTGCTTTGGCTGGTGCCCCATTTACTGCCGGATTCTGGTTCAAGTGGTTCCTAATTCCAGCCAGCGCAGTTGAAGTTGGACTCTGGTGGGTTGCTCTCATTGCAGTGCTCAACTCGGTATTTGCCCTTGGCTACTACCTTAGAGTCCTTCGCTATTGCTACTTCGTTGAACCGCCTGACGACAAGACATTCAGTCTGGCTAGGGGTCCAATGCTAGCAGTCATTCTGGCTGTCATTGGTACGCTGACAATCGGTATCGTTCCAAGTCTTGTATTGGACTACGCTTTCAATGCTGCTCTGCTGTTTGCAGTTCCATAGATCTTATACAATCTGGGCCTCGTTTGCGCCCAAGATGTGACAACCCAGAGTGAGGAATGTCTGAACAGGGCAGGTTACCAATAAGGAAGTGACTATGAAAACAGAAACTCAACTGGTTAAATATCTACAAAGACTCTGTTATCAGTGTGTGAAGAGCATCGGACAACTTATTCCAACCCCAGGTCCAGTCCGTGTTGGAGCTAGTTTCGGATTCAGTTGCCCTTCACGTAATACAGTCACCTCCATGAGCTTTGAGGTGAGATATCTCTCCTCACCTACAGTGTAAGAAAACGAACGTCTAGAGTCGCAGGTTGCTATCGACCTCGATTCAGTGGGGGGGTGGTATGGTCTGCCCCCTCACATCCCCAACTTCTCTGTGGC
>JBHLOD010000009.1:6719-13585 GCA_048940825.1 Promethearchaeota archaeon
CGAAGCCTCAATTCTCGAAAAGAAGGTTGACCACCCAAGTCCCAGATCACAATCTGTGCTGCTGCTGTCTTTCCATCCTCTGTTTCTACTTCCATGTTCTTGATAGCAAGGCTTGCGCCCATAGTTGCCTGATATGTTTCGCCGAAGCTCCCCTCGGTATATCTCATGATAGTGCTGGTCTTACCAGTTGTTCCATCACCGAGAGAGACCATCTTGAACATATACAGAGGTTTTGCTGTTCCCAAATTGACTCCGTCCGAATACGTACAAATGTTATCACATCATCTGACATATAACACTTCATGGAATATCTCCAAGTCCAAAGTGGTCCATGACCGAGAAGGATGCGTTGCAGTCTTAGAACAACCTATCCTCGCGGGGGCCGCGGCCATCAGCTTGGTTGTTTCTCTATGCGTGGGAGTCATCATCGGAAGGCGCTTCTATAGGTAGCTGCCTTGTCACAATGGAATCAGTCAATCTTGGCTAATCTCAGCGCATTGGCAAGAGCACTTGCAGCTCTCTCTGGGCTTGAGAAGACAGGTATCCCACCCTGCTCCAGAATCCCTCTCCCAGATGGAGGCTTACACACGGGCGCATTAAGGACAGCAACCATGGTTTTGTCGGATTTCGATGCAATCTCCACAATAGCTTCTACCGGCATAGCTCCACCTATTTCCTCTTGATAGTTGGGTGAGAACATAATCATTACAGAGTCATACTCAGGTTCCTTCATGACTAGCTCGAATGCCGCGGCAAAGATTTCGGGCCTTGCCCATCCTTGGGCCAACAAGTCTATGGGGTTTGTCACGTTGATTTCGACTGGCATCCCAAGCATGTCTTGAATGGCCTCTGATGTCTGGTCTGAAGGTGGAGGGAGTTGAACTCCACGCGTTTCAAGTATTTGTGCTGCTATGAGAGCTGGTCCGAGAGTGTGAGTCACAATGGCTACGCACTTGTTGTTGGGTCGCCTCTTTGAGAATCCAAGTATCTTTGCTGTGTCAATCATCTCAGAAACCGTGCTGACCTCAACGGCTCCAGCCTGTCGAACGGCGGCACTATACAACTCATGCCTTCCTGCGAGGCTGCCAGTGTGACTCATCGCCGCTTGCCTTGAAACTGGAGTGGTACCAACCTTGTACATTATGACTGGCTTCGCCTTTGTTGTTCTCTCCATCTCCTCATACATCTCCCTTGCTCTCTCTGTCCCTTCGACGAACAGACAGATCACTTTGGTTTCATAGTCTTGCTGCAAGTATCTTAGCATATCAGGGAAATCAATGTTGACACGATTGCCAACGCTGGCATACTTTGCCACTCCAAGGTCCGCGTCCGCTGCCGCGTAGATCATTAGACCTGTGACTCCGCCACTTTGACTCACAAAAGAAACTGACCCGCCCGACAGTATTACTGGATGAGGGAAGAAGGTGGCGTTGAGACCTCGTCTAACGTTTCCAGCCCCCAAACAGTTCGGCCCAATGACCGCTATGTGCCCCTCGTCTGCAACAGTTCTTACAGCGTTTTGATGCTCTTCCCCGAGAGGGCCAAGCTCCTTGAACCCAGCTGAGAAGATGATAGCTGCCCTGACGCCCGCGCTTGCGCAATCGGAGAGCGCAGAGAGGATTTGTTTCGGACCAAGAGCGATAATGGCCAAGTCAATCTCTTCTCCAATGTCGACAACGCTCGGAAAGCAATCCATCCCACCAATCTTCGCATGACGTGGATTCACCGGATACTTCCTGCATTTGTAGTCGTGCAGCGCAAGAAGACTCAGAGATCCAAGCTTGTCCGGTTTCTCGGATGCTCCCACTATTGCGATGCTCTCTGGGACAAAGAGTCTGTCAAGCGATTCAGTCTTCCAATCCACCAACAGGCTTCCTCCATTGGATTGTATTGTCTATCAAGTATCGGCAGGCGATCGGTACTAGCCCCCTAACTTGTCCTCTATGGTATCGATCATTCGACGAATGTGGTCCATCACCAACAACCTCAGATTAGTGGCAGCCTCTTCATAGTCGATCAGTGTGACCGTATCGACGGATGTTTCAGTAGCCCTTTCCAACATGAAATCCTGAATAAGTCTAGCTGCCTCGAATTCCCTCTCCCTATCTTCAACGTCGTCTGAAACTGTCTTCAATCCGCTTGTACTATGTTTCGCTAGGAACATTGCCTTGTGAACATCTTGTTGTGGGTTGACAAGCACTTCTAGGACGCCGTTGCCAAGGTCTTGGAAACTACCGGGAACCATGTGCACGCCCTCTACAATTGCCTCCGCCCCTTCCTCAAGCACTCTATGCACAGATTCCTTGATTGTAGGCGTTATGAGCTCACACTGTGCGAGAAAGCCTCTAATCATAGGGTCAAGATCTTCCGGCCCCGACTGCTTATGGAGGTAGGCTTGATAGGTGTGACAAAACAATTCCGGGTGTTGTTCTGGTGTGTGAAGCCCTCTTAGAATCTGCCTCACCGTATCCGTGCTAATGATGCGGGTAGCGGCAAGATTCGCGATCAAGTCCACTGCGAGCATCGACTTGCCTGTGGCAGATGCTCCTTCCAACACTACAACAATTGGCTGAGTGTCGGTGTTCCTTCTCAATGAGTCGTACTGCGTGAGCGTATCAAAGGCTTCTAGGATAACCTTGCTCGACGAGTCGATGAAGTGCCTACAAGTATTCACTAGGACTTCGTAGGAGGGAGTTTCACTAGAACTCGAGAAGTGTCGCTTCAGCTCCACCATGATCGTATCTGCATCAAGGTCAGAGAGGCCACTGAGTCGGAGTCTACCTCTCAGAGCCGTCATGGGATAGGGCATTTCTGCACCGTGATGGTTGATTCTCATAGGGACACTTCTGGGTGATGTTCAGTCCTGACCACATCATGAGAACCGGCTCAAAAGGACTTCCATGTACAGTATCCTTTGCCTTCTCGGCCTGGATCTCCACGAAAAGACCTACCCCTCTTGGTTCTGGGTCTTTTGCGTCGTGGCATACGGCCCATGAAAGGCATGCTCATGTCTACAGACTCATTCACAAATTCAACCGGACTTTCTGACGGCGTAATCTCGCCTCTCAGGCCTATACTCAACTGCATGCACTCATCATACACTGTTACTCTACCCTCTCTCAATAGATAGGTGCCGCCGACTTCGACGTACTCTTTGTCAAGATTCCAGAGTGTCATTGTGATAGTCCCTGTTGAATCACCAACCACGGCCTCTGTCAGAAGGTGCTTGGTACCCCACTTTCGAGAGGTGACTGTCCTTGGTTCTTCCATGGATAGAACTCTGAACAGCACAGTAATGTGTCTGCAATCCGGAGTGATTTCTGCGATGTCGGTCACATGTGCAGGACTCTCTCGTCGTGTTCGATTGTCATTTGCTTGACTCAAGTCTTCTCATCCAAGAATACGTGCACTATGTGTGCTAAAGAAGACCTACCATCCTGCAAACTCGCTAGTACTATTCATAAGTCGGTTATGTGTATCTCACGCTCAGCCTGACCCAAGCTCAAGAATCAGAAGTAGTACACGTATCCGGGGCGGCGCACATGACAACCATTGTCTTCATCGTAGATGACGAGAAACCAGTAACAGATGTGCTCAGTCAGTTCCTTGAGAGGTTTATCGACGATCTTGAGGTGGTAACAGCTCAGGATGGTAAGGAAGCAATAGAAACAGCAACTCAATTGGCCAAAGAGGATCGACTCCCGCATATCACGCTAATGGATCTGAAGATGCCGGTCATGGATGGAATCGAGTGTACTAGGAAGCTGACTGAGCTGGGAGTCGAGAACGTTCACATTCTTACAGCACATGTGGACAGGGATTTGATTGGCCGCGCAGTCTCTGTCGGGGCTAAAGGACTCTTGATGAAGAGCGAAGGTCTGAGGACGATTGCCGCCAAGGTCACAGAAATGGTTCGGGGCGTCCGACAGGCATCCTAGCAGACAGGTCATGTGGGCAGTCCGTATGCACAATGCTTTTCTTGTCTCGACCTTTAGTGTGCCCCTAGACTATTCAGGGTGAGAGACTCAGTATGCCTCGCTATCGCCGCAAAACGACAATTTTCTCTATTGCTGTCTTTGGAGCATTGGTCCTGTTGTGTAGTGCTTCTCTGGCCGCGGCCCAGCCGCCTGGTTGGTTCGGTGACGATCATCTTCATGCGTTCGTTTCCATCAACGGAACTAGCATCACACAGACAAGTCAGACTGAACCTGTCGAGATAAGCCTCGAAGAGAACACGACTATCTATATCCAGATTGATGTGGTCGGATCGGAGGCCATCTTCAATCTCAACGGAACGATAAGTTTCTTCTACCAGAGCTTCAAGATATTCGAGCTCTTTTTGTCGCAAAATGAAAGTGTAGAGTCTTTGGCCCCTGCTGACCCCATCTTGCCGGTGGAGGCCCTGATAGACTTCGGGGCAATACTTACGACCACGGTCGGAGGGCTTGAGATAGACTTAGTCACAGGACAGTTTGAGGCATCAGTCAGCATGCTATACTATCTCGAGGGTGAAACGCCTGGCGCGGATGCTCCACACAGAATCGAACAGAATTTCTTCCTGCTTATCCCACCAAGCAGCTTTCTCGATTCAATTACGTCCGTAGCTGGTATAGCAACAGCTGTGGCGACTGGTACAGCCGTCATCGGAGTGGGGGCCAACTTCAAGAACCTATTTGACGGACTGAGTACGGCCCACAAGCTCAGGTCCATTCAGAAAAAGACCTCAGAGATTCGCTCCTTGCCTGACCTCACAGTGCTCGCAGCACTTCCGGCACTATTCTCAGTCGTAGCTGGGATGGTCAAGGTCAAGAAGAAGAAGGAAGAGGAGGAAGAAACCGAAACCCGGGAGGGTGTAAGTGAGTACATTGTACGCCAGCGTGTCCGAGCGCTTGCGCATGATGCTTGGCGCCATGACAAGTGCCCCAACTGCAAGGCCAAGTGGCGAGAGAATGCTACGAACTGCAAGAAGTGCAAGATAGACGTGGACGATGCCAAGAACGCATACGCAGACCTTCTGGCCTCGAGAGTAGACCCAGCCCTTCGGTTGATGAACAAGAAGAAATCGCTCTCAATTCGCAAGCTCGCGAAGAAGACCAAGTCGAGCGAGTATAATGCTGGAGTGATTGGTGCCGCAATGGTTGATACTCAGGTCACTGAGATACAGAAGATTGAAACGCCGCTCCGCAGCTTTGTTATGAATATTGGTGGATTGGCTTTCCTCCTTCTGACGTGGCAGCAACTCCTCGGTGGGGCCGCTAGCCAGTTTCAGACCACTCTCACCGTCGTGGGAGGTGCCCTGTCCCTCGGTGTCATTGTGGCGCTTTACGTTTCACGCAGGACTCAAATTCAGAAGCTCAAGGAGGAGCTTGACGAAAAGGACATTCCGGTTGTCGAAGATTCTCCACCAGAGGCAACCACTGGACCCAGTGAAAACGAGTCTACCTTTGGGGGACCGGGGGCGTCTGAAGACACGTTGGAATCCGACACCGAATCAGGGTCGGAGTACAGCATGGAGGAAACTGAGTCCGCCGGAGTGTCTGGCGAAACTCCGGATGAAGTCGACGAAGATTTCGAATAGTGGGGCTACCGATGGCTCGCTTGGAGCCATCACCCCTCCAATTCTTCATTCTCATTTAGCTTTCCGACTTCTGGTCCTTCTTCTGCAAGTGGTGTTGCCTCAGCGGGCTTCTTCCTTCTTGCCGCACTCGAAGCACGACCCAGCACCTTGATGATCTGGGAGGAGATGTAGGGTATTATGACAAGAAACACTACCGGCATGAGCACAATTACGCCGAGTGCATAGCTCTGCAGGAAGTCCATTGACATGACTGTTGCTGCGCCAACAACAACCAGAAACATCAGGAATTTGATTCTGATTGAGGAGCTGAACCTGCTGATCATGGAAGTCTTCTCGTCCTCAACGATGTTGGTGGGTGTTCCGGACTCCTCCATCCTTGCAATCTTCTTAATCCCCTTGCTCGCTTCTCTGTAGAGATTCACGACCACAACGATAATCGACGACACATATGCAGTGAAGATTGTCGTCATAATTGTCGGTACACTCAGGTCGCCTATGGCAAAAGATTGGTCAATCACGTAATGCTTGAACCAGTCAATCTCTATCCCATAGGACAGTATCATTACGATGACGACAGGCACGAACACGAGATGCCATAGTCCAAATGCCATTCTCCTTCTGCTTAGAGCGCCCTTGATGAGAACTGCCGAGACCGCGTCTCTGTAGAGCCAAAGCCCATAGAGAAGCACAGAACTTCCTAGGAGCATGACTGTTAGTACAAGGGCAAGTCCATATTCTGCAATCTGGTAGTACATGTACGAACCTGCCAGACCGATTCCGCTTGCTACAACTATAAGCAAGTACAATCGGTCCATGCGTCTGACGGACTTCTTGAGTCCCTCCACCGATTTATCATCAACTCTTGTCGAAGCCGCTAGTCTGAAGTACACAAACATGCCGATGAGGCTGAGGATGAAGGACAAGCCTGCACCAAGGCTGATTGATTGAGTTGACATAGCAAGGTCTGGAACCGCCGGAGAAACCGTAATCGTTTCTTCTTCACTCTTGGTGGCTACGTGCTCTCCACTGGCTGTGATCGTCGCTGTGAAGTCGCCATAGCCTTCTGAAGCGGGAAGATGAGCAAAGAACGCATGGTACTCTCCAACAACGTACGTCTCCTGCGCGGACATGACGGGCATGTTCATGAAAGAGACTGATACATCTAGGTCTGGGATGGGATTTCCGTAGATGTCTTGTATCGCAATAACGACGTCGAGCGGCTGCCCTTGAGTTGGATTCTCCTGTATCACTGTCACATCAAACACTAACTGACCAGTCACAGTTAGTA
>JBHLOD010000276.1:0-1287 GCA_048940825.1 Promethearchaeota archaeon
GTTTCCTGGGACCCTGTTCACTCGATGGTTCTAGTACCTGCCGTGGCAAAGGCTGTGAAGCCGCCTGTCGTAGCAGCAGGCGGTTTCTGTGATGGTGGAACTCTTGCAGCTGCATTCTGTCTGGGTGCAAAGGGAATTCAGATGGGTACCAGATTCATAGCAACAAAGGAAGCAGAGTTCGAACATATTTGGAAGCGGGCAATCATTGAGAGAGAAGAGCGACAGACACTCGTGGCTAGAGGTCTCTTCGGTCCAATGCGGTTCCTGAGGAACAGGAGAGCAGAAGAGATTGTCGAGCAGACTCTTCAGGATCTTCCCAGGTTCTATCTTGGCGAGCCGTTGGATTCAAACGAGGAGATTCTCAGGCTGGAAAGGACTGGGTTCGATGACCTCATCGATTCAAAGGTAGACACAGCGTTAATGTTTGGAGGAGAGGTGGCTGGAAGAATAGATGACCTTCCAACTGTGCAGGATGTTGTCGACAGTATCATGAAGGAGGCCTCCGAGATAATCAGTGAGCTTCCTGGTAGAGTGCTTTCAGAGAAGTAGGACAGCACAAATAAGAGGGCGTTCATAGTCTGTTTCACTGTTTCGCATACTCAGTAGACGGCTTGCGATGAGGTGAGGCGAGATGTCATGGCAGTTCGACATACCAAGAGTCATCTTTGGTGAGGATTCTATTCAGGAGCTCGAGCTTTTAGCAGGCGAGAGTGCCTTCATCATCACGGATCCTGTGATAAACAAGCTGGGTATTGTTGACAGGGTCACTCAGATACTAGCGGACAATCAGTGGAGCGTGGCAGTCTGGGACTGTGCAGAACCGGATCCGCGGATATCAACTGTCCGTCAGGCAGCAGAAGGCATCAGGAACTTCGGCGCGGACACGATTGTTGCCATTGGAGGAGGAAGTGTCATGGACACCGCAAAGGCCGCATGGGTACTTTACGCGAAGCCAGACATGGACTTGACAGCCCTTACACCATTTGATGAACTCGGAGTCAAAGAGAAAGCAAAACTCGTATGCATTCCAACGACAGCGGGCACAGGCTCGGAGGTGACTCGGGCCATTGTGATTCGAGAGGACGAGACTGGACGCAAGTTTGGAACAATAAACCCAGAGTTGACTCCTGATATTGCGGTCCTTGAACCTGTGTTCGTGAAGGACCTCCCTAAGAACCTAACTGCATATACTGGTATGGATGCACTGACGCATGCTGTGGAAGGATATGTGTCATCTTGGAAGAATGATATCTCAGATGGATGCTCAATGAAGGCCGTCAAGATGAT
>JBHLOD010000276.1:1387-3286 GCA_048940825.1 Promethearchaeota archaeon
TATGCCATGATGGATGCTGCGATATCTATGAATCCTCGGAACACGGATTCGGGCATAGTCCGCAGAATCTACGAGTACATGTTCGAAGGAAATCCTGTCGACTTCTGATGGAGTGAGGATGGTGTTTGGCTATCGTGGGAAGATACTCAGAGTAGATTTGGGTTCGGGAGAAGATTCGGAAATAACTATCGACCCCAGGACGGCTCGCCAATTCATAGGAGGCGCCGGTCTAGGGGCACGTTTCCTCTACGACATGATAGATTCTGCTACAAACCCACTCGGTCCTGAGAACCCGTTGCTTTTCTTGACAGGCCCGTTCTCCGGAACGATGGTCCCAACGGGAAGCAAGACATCGGTGTGCTCAAGGTCCCCACTGACAGGTCTTTGGGCACACAGCACAGTCGGCGGTCATCTTGGTGCTGACATCAAGTTCGCGGGATACGACGGTATCCTTCTTCAAGGTGCCGCTGACAAGCCTGTCTATCTCTCTGTGGACAACTCAAGTGTTGAGGTAAGAAGTGCAGAACACCTTTGGGGAAAGGATACGGAGGAAACATGGGAGGCACTGAAACAGGAAACTGGATTCAGACATCCGGGAGTCGCCAGAATAGGAGTGGCCGGTGAGAATCTAGTGAAACTCGCCAACATCATCGTGGATCACCACCGGGCAGCGGGACGCGCGGGTCTGGGGGCGGTAATGGGTTCCAAGAAGTTGAAGGCAATAGTAGTACATGGAACTGATAGAAAGGTCCCGGTGGCGTACACTGAACAGCTTCAGGATTACGCTAAGGAAACGACTGACTATGCAAGGGATGACCCAACCGTTCTGATGTATACTGAGCTGGGTACCGCAGGCTACGTGGACATGGCAAGCGGAATGTATGGCTCACTACCAGCGGGATACTATACGGTCCCAGATTTCGATTCGTATAATCTGAGTGGGACGACGGTTCGTGAAACAATCCTTGCTGGAAAATCGGCGTGCTATAGATGCCCGTTTGCCTGTGGCAGGGTAATAGAAGTAAAGGAAGGCAAGTATGCCACTGGGAAGTTCGCAGGGCCTGAGTATGAAGTCACTGGTTCCTGGGGTTCTCTCCTTCTAAACGACAACCTAGAGGCTTTGGCATTTGCGAACAAACGGCTGGCCCTTCTCGGCATCGACACGATTAGCAGTGGGAACACGATAGCTTTCGCGTACTATCTTTACAATGAAGGAAAGATATCTTCTGAGGATTTAGGTGGATTGAGTCCGAAGTGGGGTGAAATCGACACAGCGCTGATTCTATTAGAGAAGATTGCGAAACAGGAAGGCGTGGGGAATCTGCTAGGAGAGGGTTCGAGGGCATTCGGAGCGAAGTTTGGATATGAGAGTCTGGCGGCTCAGGTCAATGGTCTGGAACTGCCGATGCATGATCCGAGAGGTTTCTCAGGACTAGCAGTCGGTTATGCGACGTCCCCGCGCGGTGCATGCCACATGACTGCGGACATGTATACGGTACAGATGGGCCAGATCAATGAATCGTTGGGAATTGAAAGCAACCACAGGTTTGACAACGAGGCTGTGATAACAGCCAGACACCAGGATTGGAGGTGCCTAACGAACTCAGCGCTGATATGCAACTTCTTCCCCTTGTTTGTAGAACAGCTAACAGAGCTGCTCAAGCTTGTGACTGGATGGGACTTCACCGTGGAAGAGCTTGCGCAGACAGGCGAGAGAATCTTCACAATGATGCGGCTTTTCAATCTCAAGCTTGGGTACGATGTGAAGAACGAGAAGCTGCCAGAGATAGTCCTAAGGCCACTTGAAGGCGCAACTGAAGAGCACGTGCCGAATGTGGAAGAGCAGCTAGACACATGGTACAGGTTTCGAGGTTGGAGTCGGAAAACAGGGAAACCCTC
>JBHLOD010000277.1:0-1702 GCA_048940825.1 Promethearchaeota archaeon
GTGCCCAAACAGACTCCCGGTTGACCCGTTGTTCTTGCCCAGGCATCAGCGGCATGAGCAGCCGCTTGTTCGTGCCTGAATGTCACAAATTCAATCTCTTCTGAGGTGTGAATGGAGTCAAGTAGTGGATAGAGCTGGTCTCCTGGGATACCAAAGACATACTTGACACCTTCTTCAATCAAACATCTCGCAAGCACTTCGCCACCTGTCATCATCGTCAATGCAATTCACCCTCACTCAGAGAATACTCTCAGGCTATGAGTACGGCGCGATTTATCCATTGCGAGATGATGCAAAAGGCGCTCTACACACTTCGCCTCTGCATCTGGAGAGACGAGCCCGAATTCTTCCTCAGATGCTCACTCTATGCCACAACGTTTCTTTAGAAGCTCCCAGTCGTGGTTAATCTGATCCTGAATCTCCTTCTTGAAGCCATCCCATTTCGGATCCCTGAGGTGTCTGAACTGGCCTTGAAACGCCCAATACTCTTCAAGAGGCTTGAGTTCCTTGAGGTTCTTGCTGGGAGAAGACATGATCCACTCCTCACCATCTATCACTTCGTAGAGCGGATGAATTCCAACTTCTACTGCCAGTTTGGATAGCTCTATGCTCTTCGATGTGTCTGACCTCCATCCTCTGGGACATGGTGAATAGGCGTGAATGAATGCAGGGCCTTCAACCTCTATCGCTCTTCGGAACTTCTGCACGAAGTCCCTGTAGTGGTACGGGTCCACCGTTGCAACATATGGTATCTTGTGAGCCGCAACAATCTCTGCCAAAGGTTTCTTGCGTTGCCGTTTTCCAGGCTCTACCTTGCCTGCCCATGAGGTGGTAGTTTCTTGACCGGGCAGAGTCGCGCCCGATCTCTGAATCCCCGTATTCTGGTAGGCGCCGTTGTCATACACCATGTAAACCATATCGTGACCCCTCTCGAGGGCACCACTCAAGGCACCGAACCCAATGTCAAAGGTGCCACCATCGCCGCCGACTGCAATGACATCTACGTGCTCGTATTCAGAGCGTCCCTTCTCGCGCATAACTGTCATTGCCTCCGCCACGCCTGATGCCACGGCCGCAGCATTCTCGAACGCAACGTGAATCCATGGAATCTTCCAAGCGGTGAATGGGTAGATGGTGGTCGCCACCTCAAGGCAGCCCGTAGCCTCACAAACAATGGTAGGCCCTCTCAGTGCCATTCCCATCAGCTTCACGACAGTGGGTGCAGCGCATCCTGCACACATCCTGTGTCCTGAGGAGAGTATCTGGTCTTTCTGTAGCATGTCCTTCAGTCTAACAGCAGCTGGTTCAGCCATTACTTACGCACCCCCAAGGTTTCATACATTGGAGCTTTCCCTTTCTCTAGGTATTTCCTAGTTTTCTCCACCCCCTCTACGAATGTTTCCGGAGGCACGTCACGGCCTCCTAGCCCTACGACAAAGTCAACAACAAGTGGCTTCTTCTTCAAGTCATAGAGGGCACTCTTCACCTCTAGAGCAAGTGGACTTGTGACTGCTCCGAAGGACATTGCCTTCTCAAATATCATTACGGCCTTCGCACCGTCAACAGCCTTGGCAATCTCTTTGGCTGGGAACGGGCGGAACATCTTGAGTCGAACGACTCCTATCTTCTCTCCCTGCTCTCGTAGTACATCTGCGACTGCCTTGGCTGTCCCTCCCATGGAGCTCATTGCTAGGATGATGAT
>JBHLOD010000277.1:1802-3251 GCA_048940825.1 Promethearchaeota archaeon
GACTCTACCGGGATGACCTTGGTGTGTACCTCACCATCGGCCGCGAATCTTTGAAAGTCTTCGACTATGATTGTCTGTGGCGTTATCGGATATGCCGCAAGCACATCGACGTCACTTTGCTTCAGAGCGTGGGCAATGGCTGCGTCCCCTGTGAGACCCTCTACGGCAATCTTGTCCTTTGGGATTCTCTCCACCGTCGTCATCCTACTCACTCTCCATTCTAATGCTGTCCGTTGGACATTCGTTGGCACATATCCCGCAGCCCTTGCAGTAGTCGTAGTCATATTCGTAGGATCGACTACTATCCTTCTCAATCAGTCTTACTGCCATGTCAGGACAGAATATCCAACACCGTCCGCAAGTACCATTCTTAATCCATAGGCAGTTCTCAGGATTGTGGACTGGACGCTGTGCACGCCATCCTCCAGTCTTGTATTTCATGGCATTGCCCGGTTCGATTATGTTTCCGGCCATCGGGATCTCATCGAACTTCTCGCTCATCCGATTTGTGCCTCCTTTACTGCTCTCTCCATGGCTGCTTTGTTCAGGTCGCCTACCTTTCCAGGATATCGTTCCATGACCTCTTGGATTACAGTCTGAATCTTGACCATTCCTGTAGCCTTCACAGCGGCTGCCAAAGTGGGCATGTTGTAGAATGGCCTGCCCATGATGTCTAGCGCGATTTCAGTCGCGTCCACCGTCACGACCTTCCCACCTATGAATCCGTATTTGTTCCGTATCTCTTCCGGGACCATGGTAGTGTTGATAACAAGAGTCCCATCTTTCTTCAGCCCGTCAGTGGGGTCTACAACTTCCAGCAGCGTCGGGTCTATACAGATAACGACGTCCGGGTCGTAGACCTGAGCATATACCTGAATGGGCTTCTTGCTGATTCTCAGAAACGCCCTCACAGGAGCACCAGTTCGCTCAGGGCCAAATTCTGGAAAGGCTTGGATGTAGTTGCCTTCCTCCAGAGCCGCTTTCCCCAGCATCTGATTGCTGGTGACAACTCCTTGGCCGCCGCGCCCATGCCATCTCGTTTCAATCACACCACGTGCAAAATCAAGCGCCATGTTTTCTCTTCACCTACACAGGAGAAGCTTCTGGGCTGGCTCCTTGTGCCCTGCTTATGTATTTAGTGGCGTGGCCCCATCAAACATGAGAAGATCTTGGCCAGTCTGGCCTGTCATGGTCTAGTGTTGAGTCTACAGTCTCTTCTTTACTGCGAGCAAGACCAAGACGACTGAAAAGACACTTACAACCGATGCTAGCACTACAAGCTCAGTGCCGATGTCTGAAAGAAAGATGAAGAGCACCCTGACTGTAACAGTATGAAACGCCTCAAGTCCAGAGGCATCCGCGAGCCTGAGTACGACCTCGTGAATGCCGACAGACAGATGGCTCAGATCGTATATGATTTCTGTCTGGGTCCATGTGACTGTTGTTTGT
>JBHLOD010000278.1:0-3249 GCA_048940825.1 Promethearchaeota archaeon
GGATCAATGAAGCATCTTGTTTCGAACGTAACGCAGCTCTGGAATTCGAACCTCTACTGCTCCGAAGATACCATGCATCTGCTTGTCGACGTATTCGATGTATGGTTACCTGACTTCAAGTATGGAAATGCAGAATGCGCCGAAAGACTCTCTGGGGTGAAGAACTACTTCAACATAGTGTCAAGGAACCACTTGATAGCCTACAATCATGGTGAAGTGATAGTACGGCACTTGGTCTTGCCTAACCATCTGGAGTGTTGCACAATCCCCATTCTCGAGTGGATTACTGAGAGCATGCCTGATTGCATGGTGAACATTATGGGTCAGTATCGACCAGAGCACAAGGTACTGTGGGATAAGGATCGGTTTCGGGACATAGCAAGGGGAGTCAGTAGAGAAGAGATGCAACTCGCGTTTGAGAAGGCCGACGAGCTTGGGATATGTTGGAAACCAGTCAGCTGACAGCAGGGTCGTGTTCAGGTCACAAGATTATAAAGAGTAACTCTGAAATCCATCACCACTATGTGTCTTGCAGTACCTGGTCTTGTTGGAAGCATAGACGGCGACTACGCGGAAGTAGACTTCGGAGAAGTCAAGAAGAGAGTCTGCGTGTCGTTGCTACCGGGGCTGCAAGAGGGGGAGTATGTGATTGTCCATACTGGGTACGCCATAGAACGTATTGATTCCGAAGAGGCGAAAAAGCGAATCCAACTCTGGGAAGAAATGGCGCAGTCAGCAGAAGAAATCGAGTGAATACATACCGGTAGCTATCAGAAAACAATATCAGGCAGAGGACCAACTCTTACGTCGATGAGCCATGCCAGACACTCTTGAATCAATCATGGCCGAGCTCAGGTCCCGCATCAACACCGAGGACACATCTACCAGGGTTTCGAGAGAAGAGGTTGAAAGCCTCAAACAACAGACGGTAGTTGTGATGCCCGCAGGAGGGAAGGGAACGAGATTACGCACCGAAACTGACAACAAGAGCATCAACAAGGCAATGATTAGCATAGATGGTAGGGAGAGCATAATTCAGAGGACAGTCCGGGAATATGCATCCTTTGGCTTAAGGAAGTTCGTCATATTGACTGGATTCATGGCTGACAAGGTAGAGAAGCATCTTGGCAACGGATCCACATGGAGTGTTGAGATCGCCTATTCCGAGGATCCCGAAGGTCGCAAAGTTGGCAATGCAGGAGCGATTCTGAATGCTCTTGACAATGGCATTCTAGATGACATGATGGTTTCCATCGTCCACAATCCAGATGACATGATAGTAGGTTTGGACCGCCCATACGGCGATATCTTCCTTGAGGGTCACATTAAAGGACGAAAGAACGGATGTATCAGTACCTTCGTTGTTGTCCCAGAGACCCCATTCCAGTACTCTGGCATGATTATCGAGAACGGGAAGGTGTCTGACATCACCAAGTATCCCCCAATTGCCGTTCCGGCCCATACAGGTATCACCATGTTCGATCCTGAATGCTACCGGTATTTCCGGAGGCTTGTCACGCTGGAAAGAGAAACCTCCTTTGAGAACGTAGTGAGCCCTGTTCTTGCAGGAGAGGGTCGGCTCTTCGCAATCAACATTCCCTCTGAGGTCTGGATTCCAGTGAATGATCTAAAGGGTATCGAGAGAGCCAAGTCTGCACTGGAGCAGTTTAAGACGTGAGATGCATCAACGAATTTCAGGACGACGGGATTCCAGAACTTTCATAATGCTTCGTGTCAATCATCCTGCGCTGTCAGACGTATCGTGCCTATTGAGGGGTATCGTGTTTCATGAAGACCGTGATTATCCCCACATTGAATGAAGAGGAAAACATAGGACGTCTGATTCGACTTGTCTACGAGCACATGGAAGACGACGAAGTGTCGGTATTAGTCGTGGACGACGAGAGTATCGATCGGACACGCGAGGTGGTCAGTGACCTTGAATCAGAATACAACGTGAAGCTATTGGTCAGAAGAGGCTGCCGGGGACTGGCCAGTGCTGTACGATATGCAGCTGGAGTTGCAGGAAATGGACCTGTAGCCGTGATGGACGCCGACCTGTCACACCATCCTCGGTACCTACCTCTTCTATTTCAGAAGATAGAAGAAGGCTATGATGTTGCTGTAGGATCTAGATACACTAGCGGGAACAGAGTCAAAGGTTGGCCCGGCCACAGAGTCGCATTGAGCAAGGGGGCAGGCACAATAGCAAGTGCTCTACTCAGAGCAAGAGTTACAGATCCCATGAGCGGCTTCGTAGCACTCAAGTCGAGCGAGATACTTGTTAGCGGAATCCGACACTCCGACTACAAGTTCCTACTCGAGATACTCGCAACCGATGATTCACTTCGGGTAGCTGAGGTTCCCATTGATTTTCAGAATCGGAGATACGGAAAGAGCAAACTTAAGGGGTCCACCACACTAAGGTACATCAATCAAGTGATTCGACACATCGTTACGCGAGATAGGCGTTCACTTCTTTCTAATCACGAAGCTGCAAAGGCGCCCGACCCAAACCATCCAGTAGATGCCTCAAGTCCGCGGCAGACTGATATACCACATGTTGAAGTTCCACAGAGTCAAGGCGACAGCAGGAGTGACACTGTTGGAGTCCGGGGATGATATGGACCATGGGAGTACACCGACTCTCGACGATGAAGTAGTCCTTGAGAAACGGATTACGATTTTCCTGATAGTCCTGAACATCTTCTCTGCCTATGTGCTTCGGGTCGTTGGAGGGGCAATGTACCCCTTCTTCGTTGTACTTTCACTGTGGTCAGCATTGTATATTCTGACCTTGGCCTACATCCTGAGTATCTCAAAACCAAAGGGCTTGTTTCTAGGAATCAATTCAGAATCTGTGAAATCGCTGTTCGTACTAGTTGCGATTGCGATAGTTCCACGTCTTGCATGGATAGGCTCTGAAGTCTTGATTTCCCTTGACGCCTTGTGGTACATTGACTTCGGGAAGTTCATGTCGTGGGGCGACATGCCGTACGCCGATTTCTATTTCCCCTATCCACCAGTCTTTGGATACTTCATCTACGGTACAATGATTCTTGCTCCACTGGTGGACAGCTTCCGGATACTGGCACTTGTCTTTGACGCCCTGATAGTGGCTATCCTCTGGCACATAGCTAGAAAAGGCGTGGTCGAAGACCGGTTGTGTCTTGTGCCGTTTGCCTACGCGCTTCTACCATTCTCCGTAGTTGAGTCCGGATTCAGTGGTCACTTCGAGCCAATTGCTAA
>JBHLOD010000279.1:0-3248 GCA_048940825.1 Promethearchaeota archaeon
GGATTCCTTCAAGTGAAGTGGAACACAACTGGGCATATGCCCGAGTTAAGGCTCTTACCCGGCCAGCGTGTTTCAATAATGACTCAGAAGGGGTTCATTCCCGGCACTTTCTGTGTAAAGACCGCACATATTGCTGGCGCCGAGGGCAAGAAGAAGATTCCAAGCTACGAAGAGGTATTCCTAGACGTTGGAGCCGTTTCCAAAGATGAGATTCATGGGATGGGTATACACATAGGAACCCCCGTCATATATGACACCCCCTTCACTAAGGTAGGCAAGAACGTAGTCGGCAAGTCCTTTGATGACCGTGTTGGTCTCACTATGATGATTTTGATTGCTGAAGACCTATCGAAGATAGAGAAGAACAAGCGACCTACGGTCACTTTCGTTTCCACAGTTATGGAGGAGCTTGGGGCAAAAGGTGCCGCAGCTGTGGCGAAGAATCTGGAAATCGATGGTGCTATCATCTTGGATGTGGGCCTGGCTGATGATTACCCGGGCACATCTGGAGAGGCCGGTGTCGCGTTGGGAAAGGGCCCAGTCGTGGTGATAAAGGACAGTCAGGTGCACTACTCGCACCAGCTCAACACTCAACTCATAGAAACAGCAGAGAAGAACGGCATCTCTGTACAAAGAGCAGTCTATCACAACTATGCGACTGATGGATTCCAGATGATAGTACAGGGGCAGCTTGCAGCTACAGTCGCCGTCCCATGCAGATACTCACACAGCAGCTTTGAAACGTTGACTATTGATGATGTTGAGTCCGCAATTCGACTTGTGTCATCCCTCTTGATGGATTCAGCATGATACCGGAGCGAGGCGTCTAGTCATTCTGCATCCCTATTGCTTCAACATGCACTGTCATGCTCTCCCTAGCAAGAATGCGCACCGTGGTACCAATAGGGATCTCACCGTCCTTGCAACGCGCATCCCAAATCTCGGCTCCAACCTTGATTTTACCAGAGCTGCTTGTGACTGTATCGATGACCTTTCCTGTCATCCCCTCAAGATCGTAAACCATGTAGGAACCCTCTAGCAGAGAGTCATAGACGAGATAGTACTTTCCTGCAACGAATATGGCAGCCCCTATCACCATGATCAATGCAACAGGGACAGTCCATTCTGGAGCAAAGTAGTAGACTATGGCAATAACTATAGGAACTAGGAGCAGCTCATCTATCGTGATTGCAATGAATTTGACCCGGGGAGAAACCATACCTGTCTACGACCACCCATTCTCGTGCTCATGTTAGAATCTTAGTTAGAAAAGCCTTTGGTCGGAGCGTTGCATCTGAACCGGCTTGCGAACTGCAATACGATTAAAAGGAGGGCGCTTGGGCTCGAAATTCAAGTGACCGCCAATTGAAGACTGAAACAATCCAGATGATGTCAGGAGCTGCCATGCTCTCCGCATTCACGTACATCCCCATACTGGCAAGAGACACTCTGGGCGCAGATGAGCTCTTTGTCAGTCTTCTTGTGGGCGCCTATGCTGCTGCCTCTTTTGTTTCCAGCTATATATTTGGAAGAGCGGGAGACATCTACGGCAGAAGGATTGTTGTCAGGGCGGGTTTCCTTGTTTCCACAGTGAGCTTCGTGCTTCTTCTACTCGCGAATAGTCCAGAGATCCTCTTTATCGTCAGAGCGATGGGTGGCTTCTCCGTGGGCATCTACCCAGGCGCTCTCGCGGCCTACGCCTACGAGTCAGAGATGAAGATGGGGAGATTCGCATCGTTTGGTGCCGCTGGATGGGGAGCCGGCACCCTCCTTGCAGGCTTCGCTGCGGGATTCAACATATACTACGCATTCCTCATGTCGTCGATGTTTTTGGCAGTCGCTTTTGGCGCAGCCATGACGCTACCGCGCCTCGAGAAACCTGCGGTCTACGTCCCGTTGTTGCCGTTTGCAACTCTCAAACGCAACTGGTCTGTCTACCTCGCGATGCTAACACGCCACAGTAGCGCGTCTGCAATCTGGACTCTGTGGCCTCTCTTCCTCACTGACCTAGGAGGAGACCCTTTCATGGTCGCCGTGGTCCAAGCAAGCAACTCAATCGCGCAAGTTGTCGTAATGATTGCACTGACTGACCGATTCGACTGCAGGCTTCTGATCTCCATAGGGATGCTCTCTTCGGCTGCTACTTTCTTCTGGTTTACTCTCGCCACCAACATCCTAGAGATAATTCCATCGCAGTTTCTTCTTGGCTTCGCTTGGGCTTGTCTGTATGTTGGCGCTCTGAAGTATGTGACTGAACGTAACGAGGACAGGTCCACAGCATCAGGTCTACTCACTTCCACCATGTCAATCTCCATGGTCCTTGGCCCAATCATGGCAGCCGTACTCTATTCAATCTGGCCGGACTACGTGCCAATCATGCTCTACGCTGTGTTAATGTCAATAATCGGCTTCGTGATATTCCAGGTTAGCAGTAGTGAGAATGACTCACATATTGCTCGCAAGGCGGTTGAGTAGCACTTCATCGACCACATGACGCCCAAGGAGAGACTTTTCAGGTTCTCTGTGAATTTGCTTGTGGAAATCTCAAAGGAGAAAGCTATCCTTGGAAATAAGGGAGATGACATCAGCTGATATGGGGTTTGCAGTCAGCTTGACTGATGCAGTGGGGTGGAGTAGCATTAAGAGAGACTTCGAAGAATTGCTTCTCTTTGACCCCCATGGCCACTTTGTTGGAGAAGAGGATGGAATCCCAATTGGCATGGTGTGTGCCCTCTCGTACGGACCGTTTGCATCCATAGGAAATCTGATTGTTCTCGACGAATTCCGAGGACAAGGCAAAGGCGCTGAACTGATGGAACATGCAATTGACTACGTGAAGAACAAGGGAACTGATGTCATGATGCTTGACAGCGTTCCTGCTGCAGTCCCTCTCTATGAACGTCTTGGTTTCAAGAAGGTCTGTAGGTCTCTGAGACTTGCAGGCCGCGTTGAACCTAAGCTCTCTCAGAAAGTCAGGCCCATGGAAGGAAAAGATCTCATGCACATACTGTCAGTTGATCGGAGGCACTTTGGCGCAAGCAGATTCCTGTTCATCTCAAGCGGCCTCGCTGCGTGTCCAGAATTCTCGATTGTGCTTGAGGTGGATGATGAGATTGCAGGGTATGCTATGGGCAGTGAACGACATGGTCATGTTCGTTTGGCTCCTTGGATAATGTCAGACCACACGGAATTCGCAAAGAGTGTCTTGCACGACTTCGCAGTACAGGCGGGAGGCCTTGAGATAAGGG
>JBHLOD010000280.1:0-3247 GCA_048940825.1 Promethearchaeota archaeon
GGAAGTGAAACACCCTCAGACCTGGCATCCGCGTTCTTAGAGATTCTTCAAGAGATAGAGGAAACGTACTCAAAAGAGGCCGAAGATACGCTTGCCAAGGAATACCCTATTGCGAAGGTTGTCCTAGACTCAGTGGTCAAGATTGTCCCTAACCCGTCTGTCGCCCAAAGCTATCGTCTGCCACTATTCTGGACAGGTCAAGGTACCAAGCAAGAGAAGAATCTCTTGACATGCAGCAGCAAAGGGCCGACAGTCCTTCTTGTGGGAGATATCCAACCTGACAGACATGCCGGGCTTGTTGCGGCTGTCAGGGTATTCTCAGGCACTCTGAAGAGGGCAAAGCCACTTGCCAATCTGAGAACAGAGGTTGTAGGCAAGACGCTACAAGTGGGCCTCTTCATGTCGAAATCAAGAATCGCCCTCCCTGAAGTGCCAGCTGGGAATCTGGCCTTTATTACAGGCATTAGAGACCTCGCAGTCGGAGATACACTGGTCACGGAGGGTACAAAGGACATTCCTCCTTTGATGGAATTGCAGTATCCAACTGAGCCCGTGGTCACGTATACCATTGAACCCAGACGTCTCTCACAGCTTAGTGAGATTCAGACACCCATAACAGAGTTCGTCGCAACGGACCCTGCGTTGGAGTTCGAGGTGAATCCTGAGACTGGCGAGATGCTACTTTCCGGAGCTGGAGAACTTCACATCGAGGTTAGTGTGGAGAAGATGTCCAGAATAGGAATCGATGTCGTCCTTGGGACTCCGATGGTTCTTATGAAGGAACAGATGACACGCGAAGGAACCACATTCACAGGAGGGAAAGGCGACTCCAGCAGTTTCTCTGTACGAGCTGTCCTTCGAAGCGATGATCAGCAAATTGAGAGTCTGGGAACCCTACTCGACTCAGATCTACAACTTGGGTGCTACCTGATTGACCAGTCAGGGAGGATAAGCCCCCATGGTGAAGAACTGGCGTTCATCAGGGAGGCGTTCAGGTCAGTCGTACGCCGAGGTCCAGTCGCCGGAGAGAGGATGCGCCAGTTGGTGATTCTCATTGAGAAAGCCGACATACGTATGGAGTCACCAGAAACATCCTGGAGAGATGTTACTCATCCTCTGCTTCAGGCAATGAGAGGTAGTATCATGACGGGTAACCCGAAGGTCCTAGAGCCTTGGGTCAGACTAGAGATCAGCACACCAGAGGAGCATGTCGGGGAATTGACTGCAATCTTGGCCAGAAGAAAGGGGCTGGTGCACGAGATAGACTCGGAGAGGTCTCTATACAGAATAGTTGCAGAGATCCCTGTGCGTGAGTCATTTGGACTGGCCAACGAGATCAGGACATCGACATCAGGATGGGCAACGTGGGGCGCAAAAGCAGGCGGTTATCGCGAGAAAGGATATGGCGAAACGGAGGAAGGTGAGATCTACTAGCCCCTCAGGTAGTATCGACGGTTCATGACCTCGCCCAGCATTGACAGTAGCCTGCGGTCAATCATGGAAACTTCGTCCATTATCTTCAGTGCCCGTGTTATGTTCGAGAACACGGCGTTCAGGTAGGCTTTGGATTCCACCATCTCCGATTGCTCAACCATCTGAAGGTATGCATCAGCGATCTTCATGAGACCAAGCCAATCGTCAGCTAGTATGAACCTATACTGGCCTGATTCGAGGCCCTCTGGGAGGTCATCATACCGACTTCGCTCTATTACTGCGTCGTACTGATTCTCCAGAGCAAGGGCATATCTCAGAAGAACATCGGCCAATGAGATACAGGTCGCATAGATGAACTCAGCACTCTCTGGAGCTTCTGTTTCTACAAGGCCCACACCCTTCAGTGAAACCGCAGCTCCGTAGAGGCCAGAGGCTAGACTGCTGAAGTCCTGATTCTCAAAGAACGACTTGACAGTCTTGGCGAGTCGTGTCTGGCCTCTCCAATATTGTGCAACCAGAGGATCGAGCTCCTCAACGGCCACATTTACTGGATCATGAATCTGTGTCGTGGCACCAAGACTGACAGCCTCTAGGTTCATTTTGGCAACAGCAAGAGCGGTCATTAGAGTCCCCATTCTTGACAATCCAGATTTGTGCGAACTCAAGTGACTGGCACGGGTCCTCAGAACAGGCCAGTCCTGGTTTAGATATGGCACCACGAGAGATACGCCGTGTACAAATATGGAATCATCCTGGGCTCTCGCATCAGCAAGGAGTCTGTCTATGTCATCCAGGAGCCGGGTGACTCTTTCGGGGAGTTCCTCGTCATGTCTTAGAGCAAGCCAGACAACGTTGTATGTAGCAATGGCGACCTCCACGAAGGCACGGGGGTCTGTTGGAAACAGCGGAACGAACTTCACCAGGACCTCGCGAAGTGATTTCTGAGCCTCCTGCTGTGAGTATTCCTCATCTCTCATCATTGAGAGCGCAAGGCCTAGCTTGCTACCCAGGAGCTCCAAGTCTGAAGCTCTACCCTTCTTATGAAGCTCTTCCCGCATTCGTATCGCTGTCTGAAATGCTGCCACTCCGATGTCCCAGCACTCATCAGAATCTGTCCCTAGGCAGACCCATCCCAGAGAGTTCTCAGCCCTAGCCATGTCTATGGTAGTATCATGTCCCTCTTCCTGCAGCTGTCCAAGGATTGACCTCGCTCTTTCCAGATACTCCATGCTTACAATGGTGCTCTCGTGGTCACCGAGCAGCCCATGTGCAAAGCCCAGACCGACAAGGATTCTGAACAGCTGTAATGACTGGCCGGAGTCGAGGTCGCCCATTTGTTCGTATACATTGAGACCCTTCTCCAGCCGCTCAATTGCTTCAGGAACACCCTCTCTCCAACCATTGGCAAGGATGCTTGTGCCAATCACAAGGTGGGCATACCCGAGTTCATCTTTGGTGGCCTCTCTCTTTCTGACTCGTTCTTCGTAGAGCATCGTCGCACGATCGCTTGTCGCTCGGGCCTCCTGGTGTGGGACGGAGTCGTCTCGCGTATCGTTTACCCCTAGCTGAAGTGCTACTGCGGATAGCTTGTCCCCGTCCTTCTCCAATTTTGCTTTCTGTTCCAGGTCATGGAGCATATTCCGTGCTTCTGAGAACATGCCAAGTTCTGTCAGTACGCAGGCATAGTCAAATGTGACTTCAAAGAGGAGGTCCTCATTACGAAGCTCTGAGGCCAGTGCGACAAGTCTATTCAGAAGGAGCTCTGCACCTACAAAGAACCCTGCCTCTATCAACACAGATGTGAGATAATGAA
>JBHLOD010000281.1:0-1745 GCA_048940825.1 Promethearchaeota archaeon
AACGTCAAAGGAATGATGGCATTTCGTTTGTTGAACTGGAGTCGCACTTCACCACTCGTGTGGAGCCAACCGTCGCTCTTCTCAACCGATATGGATACTGGAACTATGAACGGGGTTCCCAGCTTGATGTTATCCGCTTCAAAGTGCACTTCCTCCTTACCATTAGCAAGAAGTCCTTCAGGCATCCGAAGCTGAATTGATACCGAAACTGGATTCCCATGCGCGATTCTAACACACAGCTCCATCTTGTTGTCCCTACCTGAATCTACAAGCACGGGAGTGCCAGTCGGAGAGGAGATGCCGCTAGATCTTGGTCGTAGTTCCACCTCTAGGTCCGACCTCAATGAAACTGGTTCCATCTCGTTGATTGAATTGCCAGATAGTCTAGCCCAGAGTGAACGAACCTCTCTCCAGCTACCGCTACCCAAGACCCACCACAACAGCGTCTTCTCTACCGACTCGCCCGGAGAAAGGTCTGGCAGCTTGTACTCTGTTTCGGTCATTGACCATTTTCTCCTCGGGCTGACTTCTGTGATTCCATCCTGATTCCAGATGTACCCCATGAGCCCTCTCTCATCGTGACCTGTCAGCGCGATCCAGGGTTCGTGATACTCGGTAGGATTCTTCGGAAGCTGCTCAAATCCCGACCAATCAACAGATTCGAGACGATAGATTTCTTCACGTATGGGGGCATAGAGGGCCTGCATTCTTGGGTCGACCCATCCTTTGGTTACGATTCCAAGATTCTCAATCTTCTCGGAACCGAGGTTCTCGATCCGTGTTGAAAGCTCAATATAGTTCCGCCCTGGAAGGATACGATATATCAGGAAGAGCCTCAGCCCTGGGCGCTCTTCGGAGTCTCCCTCAAGTCGCACTTCTGCGAATGTATCGTTGTTTATCAGGTTCACATTGAACTTCCTGCGGCTCCACTCACTGCCTTCACCCGGGAAAGGATAGCCAACTTCCGACCACAGGAACCAGCCACTCATCGCCCTTCCCAAAGTCTTGTACTCCAGCTCGGATGCTATCATCGGAGGAGTCTTCCTCAGACCAAGACGGATTCTCTCGGTTTCTAAGACTACCATGTTGTTTAGGTCCTGGTAGACAAGTGCACTTGCAGCCCCGAGAACCGGAATCTCTAGTTTCTCCTTCTTGACCAAGACTCTCTCCGAATCCCTGGCGACAAAGACTACGATATCCAAGGACAAGAGAGAATTACCATCAGTGTTCGGAGCCGTGACCTCAACAGGCATAGCGACCAGACGCTTCGGCTCCAAAGTGAACAGAGATTTGACGGGTCCTGTAATTACGTCATCGCTGCCTGTGACCTCCACCTCTCCTGTGATTGCCTCTTCGGCGTTGTTGGAAACGTAGATCTGGACTGACTTCGATTCACCTGGCGAGAGAGTGGGGTGCCTTGGTCCTGAAGTCAACTTCAGAAGGTCCATCGGAACTAGTCCGCTGTAGAGGTGCATCGTCTTGCTGCCTAGGGTCAATGACCATTCAGTCTGAGTTTCCACCTTTGTATCCGGAATCAGTTCCCTATCCAGATGATCAGCCCCCGTAGTGATGGAGTAGGAACCTTTGATTTGCGCCGTTTGACCCGGAGATAGGACTCCGGAGCTTGGATTCTGCAAGTGAGTCTTGAAGTGAGGTGTTCCTCTGGCCTCGAATGAGAATGGCAGGTCAGCGGAGGTCCCGTTCTCCACTCGGATTTCAAACGGGACTGCATCGTAACCTATGTA
>JBHLOD010000281.1:1845-3245 GCA_048940825.1 Promethearchaeota archaeon
AGCGGCATCGCTTTGAGATTTCCGCCCCATGTATGGAGGTCAAGTCTTCTGCACCCGACTTCTGCAGAAGTATTAGTCCCCTCAATCAGGAGCGCTTTACCAAAGCCCTGCCCTTGGTATGCAGGATTAACACCCAGAACGCCAACGTATGCGGCGTTCTTGTCCATCATGGACTCAGCAATGTCACACGTGCCGATGATGTTGTCGTCGGAGTAGGCAACCAATACTCTGAAGGTCTTGCGCTTCTTCTTCTCATCCAGTACCCTTTCGGCAGTATATGGATTGCCATGAGTGAAACCACCTGGCCAGCTATCGGAATCGTCGAATGAGTTCAAACATTCAGCCAGCCGAGCTGCGTCCTCCATTGTGGTTTCGAAGTCGCGAACCTTTCCCTGTGTACTTCTGCTTGTCATTCTGAAGGTCTCCAGAAGAAGAGATGCAGCGTCACAACCCAATCTTGATAAAAGGATTATGTCTGCTCGAGCAGACTCCGTCTTCGAATCGACCCTATAGGCGTCGGAAGTGGTCCTTCTAGCCCTTCCTCAATGCGAGTCTAGCATAGAAGGTAAGGTCCGTTGTATCATGATCGACTACTTCGAATCCGTGCTTCTCCGCTGCAGTAACGAAGGAAACCATGTTTTGGTTACGTATCTTGGACCCGTAGCCGGTTTCCTTCTTGGTTCCATCCGGGAATGTGACTGTGAGAGGGACCATGAAGTACTTCTTCTCATATCTATCCTGAGGAACCTCCACGTTGACATCCCAAATCAGCAGCGTTCCTCCTGGTTTCAGAACCCGAGCGACCTCAGAGAATATGGTATCGAGGTCCTCGAAAGGTATGTACATGAGAGTGAAGAACAGCGTCACTGTGCCGAACGAGTTTTCCAAGAATTGCAGCTCACGGGCATCCATGACAAGCTTGAGAGCTTCATTAGCGGTGCCCTCCAGCTCAGGTCTCAGTCGGTCAATCGCAACTACCTGTCTACCTTTCATCCTACCGATAATTCCCTCTCCACCACCCCCCACATCCAGAATCCATTCTTCATCTGCAGGAAAGTCAGCAAGGTTGACTTCCTGAGGGGGTAGCTGGTGGACTTCCGACATGTCGATTTCTGGATGATGGTCGGACATTACAGAATATTCAGTAGAGCATCGGGTTAAAAGGTTCCCGTTCACTGTCGGGGAGGGCTTCAATCGCGTTCTCAGAATTGAGTCAGAAACAGATAGGTGGCTAGGAGGTAGGCTGCTAACTGAGAAAGGATGAAGCAGAGGAGGTTGACGTCCTCCTCTACTACTTGGATAATCTAGCTGATGTGTGCCTCAATGGTACCCGTATTAGACTGGGCTACTACAGTGATTTTCTGGTCTGCTGTATCATAGTCACTGGACTCATAGTGATT
>JBHLOD010000282.1:0-3242 GCA_048940825.1 Promethearchaeota archaeon
GTGGCTCCAAAGAGTATCAATGAATCCCCCGGTTTGGAAACCACTCCCCTGACTATCTTGTCCGGTTCAGTTACACCAATACATGCTACGTTGAAGAGAATGTTCCGTTCGAAGGATTGGTCGAACTCCAACTCTCCTCCTACCATCGGAATTCCAACGCTATTTGCGAAGTCCGAGATTCCTCTTGCGGCATCACCGAGGTTCTCTGCGTTCTTGGCCTTCTTTGGGTTTCCAAAACGCAGGCAGTTCATCAGACCGATAGGTCTGCATCCATGTGAGATTACGTCACTTATTACGCCTGCGACTCCACTGACCGCGCCGCTGTACGGATTGAGCTGAAAAGGGTGGTTGTTGGACTCCAACGCGATGCCAAGAATCACATCATCGCCAAGGTCTACTAGTCCAGCTCCCCCACCCAAACCGAGCACAACTCTCTCGCCATCTGTCTTGAACAGTTGGAACCATCGCCTACTACTCTTGTAGCTACGGCGCTCCGACCACATCGCACCAACAATGTGCAGCTCGGTCTCGGTAGGTTCCCTCCCGAGTGCTATAGCTAGTTGGTCACGTTCACGGTCATCGAGCATCGTGGTCACCCTACACGTCAAGCGTTGTCCTCACGAAGTTTTCCAATATCAGTAGGCCATCGTTAGACCCCGCATCTCCTCTTATAGCGCGCTCGGGATGTGGCATGAGCCCGAGAACATTCCCATTCTCATTGACTACTCCTGCGATATTCTCAATGGACCCGTTAGGGTTCGCATCTGATGTGATTTCGCCTTCTACATCGCAGTACCTAAGAACAACTTCATGCGAGTTGTTTAACGTTTCCAGTCTCTTCTTGCCAACTTGGTACCTGCCTTCTGAGTGAGCAACAGGGATACGGACAATCTTGCCCTCAAGACCTTCTGTAAACTTGGTGGGGTTCACGCATACCCGGAGATAGACCCATTTGGATACAAATCTTCCTGACTTGTTCGGCTTCAGGCTGCCCGGCAGTATCTTAAACTCGGACAGAATCTGGAAACCATTGCCGATTCCCAGCATGGGCTTCCCAGAGTCTGCAATCTCTCTGACTACATCTCTCATGTCATCGATAGCGGCGGCGGCATTTGCCCGGACATAGTCCCCATAGGATAGTCCCCCAGGGATGATAACTCCGCTTGCGTTCAGAAGAAGAGCAGGATCCTCACGGCTCAATACTATCTGTGGCTCGGCGCCAGGAATCGCTTGCAGCGCTCTGAGTACGTCCTTCTCGCTGTTGGTACCTGGGAACTTGACGATTGCGATCGTCACAGGATGATTCCTCCTCTCGCCAGAACTGCCTGACCCGTCTCTCTAGACTCTTGTGGAACGCGCTTTTAACCATGTGGAATCGCGATTGGAGGCGTCTTTTCTGCGTTCTATAACACTTATCTCAGGATTACATGTATGTCTGCTTGAGGAAACCGCTTTGCGTGACCCAAGAGACCTTACATCATACTGTGGACTCTACTGTCCCGGATGTACACGGTTCAAGGGCCGTTTCGCAGAGCAATACAGGAGTCCCCAAGACATCACTGATGGGTACAGTGTCATGGGGGGAGACGCTAGCCCCGACAGGGACCAGGCTGCCCGTGCTACTGAAGCGCTGGATGTGGCCCTTGACAGCGATGCCGGACACTACCAGAGCTGCAAAGGATGTAAGGATGGCGACGGCATGAAAGATTGTCAGGTGCGTTCATGTGCAACGGATAGAGGATACTCCACCTGCGTTGAATGCATCAGAATGGAGTTTTGTGACGTTCTGAGTGGCAATCCAGAAGCCCTTCCGCGTCTGCGAGAGATTAGAGACAAAGGCTACGACAACTGGCTCAAGACCAAGGAGGAAATGGTCAAGACTGGATGGACATTCAACATCGACCTTAACTAGGTCCGCCATTTGGGGAGGGGAACCACAACTGCTATCAAGCATTAGACCCATTCCCGTTTCTACTTGGAGGCAATTACATGACCAGGGAAGAGCCTACTACAACGGACATATCCGATGACGATGATTCTGACGCTGCTCTTACTCGCAGAAGAAAGATCGAACACATTGAGATATGTTTGGAGGAAGATGTCCAGACACGTGCTTCCACGATGTTTGAACATGTGGACTTCATACACAATGCTCTTCCAGAGATAGACAAGGACAAGATAGACCTCACAACGAACTTTCTCGGACTGAGAGCAAATGCCCCAATTCTGATTGCGGCCATGACGGGCGGCCATCCACGTACATACGAGATCAACCGAAAGCTTGCTGAGGCCGCCGAGATGCTGAGGATTCCGATTGGGGTCGGCAGTCAGAGAGCTGCCATTGAAGATCCCTCTCTGGCTGACACATTCCGGGTGGTGAGAGAGAAGGCACCCTCGGTACCGGTTATTGCGAATATCGGGGCCACTCATATAGAAGCCGCACCGGCTGCGATCGAGATGATTGACGCAGACATACTAGCTATCCATCTGAATCCTCTTCAGGAAGCAGTGCAACCTGAGGGAGACTGCAACTCAGAAGGGGCCTTGGAAAACATAGCATCGATTGTAGACTCTGTCGATGTCCCTGTGATTGTGAAAGAAACAGGTGCTGGCATATCCGGGGAGGTCGCTGAAGCGCTTGAAGGAATTGGAGTTTCTGCTGTCGACGTTGGCGGAGTAGGAGGCACTAGTTGGTCTGCCGTGGAGTATTTCAGGGCCATACGTGAAGATGACGATTTGAAGGCACAGTTAGGGCAAGATTTCTGGTCTTGGGGCATACCTACTGCGTTGAGCATCATCATGGTTCGAAACTCCACGGACCTAGAGGTGATTGCCACCGGAGGTATCCGCACTGGCCTCGACGTGGCAAAATCACTTGCTTTGGGGGCTATGTCGGCGGGAGTAGCTCATCCCTTGTTGAGACCTGCTGTCCTAGGGTCCCCACTAGACGTGATTGTTGAAGTGGAACGAATGCTTGAGGGTCTCAAGGTTGCGATGTATCTTACCGGTTGTAGTTCGGTGACTGAGCTGAGTGACAAACCCCTCCTTCTTGGAGGTCCACTTATCGAAGCATTGAGGTCTCTAGATATAGACTACCGAGAGGTAGCAGGCTAGGCTCAAGAAGGTTCACTCTGGTCGAGTTCGCCATCGGATATTCATACCTCACCAATGCGAGACAGGTATTTCGACCGTTTTCTAATTCCATTCAGCATTTGGACGGCTTCTTCTATGGTGTCAGCCAC
>JBHLOD010000283.1:0-3237 GCA_048940825.1 Promethearchaeota archaeon
AATGACAGCCGCACCGCATCCGCAGATGAGTCCTGCTGAACTCTATGGTGGAGCATTCCATGCCCTGGAGCATGTTGTGATTGAATCAAGTGATATGTTGACAGGGGGTAGCACGAGAGAGATCGGTGGAGTATCAATGGGGGACTCGGGCATCATCTTTGTGTATGATGGTAGTCCAGGTGGGAATGGTGCATCGAAACTTCTTTTCACCAAACTTGATGAAGCTTTTAGGAGAACGGAAACGATACTTGCAAAGTGTGATTGTGACACAATCGATGGCTGTCCTCTCTGCACATACTCGTATCAGTGCGGGAACAACAATCGGCCTCTATTCAAGCTTGGTGCACTTGACAGTGTGAGACAGATTCTGGGGAAGGTTGAAACGGACGTAGATACGAAAGGATATGTTGGATACGAACCGCTGGTGTAGATTAGAGGGTGACTCTGCTTGAGTGAGTTCATGATTGATCGAGGTCACGATGGCCCTGCAAGAGTTGGAACTCTTAAGGCGGGAGAGTCTGCCGTCTATATTCCTGCGCTGATAGGTCCATCGCATGCTAGTAGACTTCCTCTACACTATTCCACTTTGGGACGCGAAGAAACGTCCACCGAGTCTCCAGTCGTCTTCTCTTGGCCCTTCAATGGTGAGAAAGAGATTCAACTTCCCCGTCCCACAGACATGCTACTTCTCCCATCAATGATTGCCGGCGAATTCCTTGACCCAGAGGCCGCAAGGCGGTTGCTTGAGTACCAAATCGAAGCAATTGAGAGAACCGGAGAGGATATCGCACCTTCTCGGATGATTCTCAGAATCCCCTCATCGTTGGATTCGGAAACTTCTGGGGAGGACTTCAGAAGATTCAGCCAAGAAGGCCTCTTGGCAGCAGCCTTTCGATTTGACGGCAGCCTCGGGCCTGCTGACTACAATTCTCTTCTTCTCAGGGGCAGTGTGCCTCGCAATTGGTTGACCTTGGGAATTGGGAGGATATTCCCTTGGATGCTCCCAATCCTCTACTACCTAGGATTCGATGTTATGGATGTGGGCCATGCATTTGAGGCTGCGGCAAATGGGACAAGGCTATGGCGGATGGATTCCGAAACTATAGGAGAATCCAGGCATCTGCGTTTCTGCTCCTGCCCCCATTGTGCTCCACTATATGATTCCACTGTAGAATCTGGTAGTCGGCTTGCAGATATACTGAGCCAACACAATCTGGCAATCTACGAGATGTTGCTGTCAGAGAGTACTCATGCGATGAAGGCTGGAAGATTGCGATGGCTCGTTGAGTCTATGACCCATGCTGGCCCACCAATGGGTGGTTTACTCAGAAGGATTGATAGCAATCTCTACGCCCATCTCGAGGAGTTCACTCCTACAGTCGGCTCCAAGTTCATTCCACTTATCGGCCCCGAATCATACAACTCTCCTGCTGTCAGACGTTTCAGAGAACGCGTCGCAGCGCGCTTCACACCACCTGATCACAAGAGGATCATACTGCTCTTGCCGTGTTCTGCTAGGAAGCCATACTCCGACTCCAAGTCGCATAGGCGGTTCTCAGAGGTGCTTGAAGCATCACTTGGAGGGTTACGTTTCTCAGTTGCTGAAACAATACTCACATCTCCCCTAGGCCTGGTACCTAGAGAGCTGGAGAGAATGCATCCTGCAGCTCAGTACGACATACCTGTCACTGGTGATTGGGATGCCGAAGAAACCGACATCGCAGTCGATGCACTAGTGGCCCATCTTCGGAAGTTCAAGGATTCTGCTATTGTTGTTGCACATGTGTCAGGAGGGTATCTGGACGTTGTGCAGAGTGCTGAGAATGAAATAGGTCAGAGTATTGTCTACACTACCCCCGATCATCCAGCCACAAGCAAAGAATCTCTTGCAGCGCTTAGGGACACACTCCATGATATGAAAGAGATACTGAACATAGAGGGTATGAAACAGACAGAGCTTCGGGACACTCTTCGTGCAACCTCTGACTACCAATTCGGGCAAGGGAGTGGCAACGTCCTAATCCCCGACGAGGCAGAGCTGCGTGGCAAGCTCTATTACATGGTCACATGCAAGGTGGACGGAGAACAGGTCTGCGCTTTTGTGTCAGAGGCCGGTATTCTCTCCCTCACACTGGATGGCGGACGTCGTCTGGCACCGCTGAATCATAGCTGGGTCAGGTTTGAGGGCCGTGAAATCAAGGGCGGTTCCATCTTCGCAGTTGGAGTCGCCGAGGCCGACCCTGGAATACGCCCCGGGGATGAGGTAGTCATTCTCGATTCTGATGGCAAAGTTGCGGCAGTGGGCAGGAGTGAGATGTCAGGGCTCGAGATGTGTGAGCTTGCAAAAGGGAGGGCGGTATCCCTGCGCCATAAGAGGGAGAGTGGGTACTAAATGTCTCATATCCCTGCTGCATTGTTGCCTGTGATTCAAGAGGCCAATATGAAAGCAAGAGGTGTTTCTCTGACTCGAATACGACGCCGTGATCTATCAAGACCTGCAGCTGCATGGGTATCCAAGAGCCGTATTGGCAACACCGTTGGAAGCGCACTATCTATCGTATTGGCAACCTCTGGATGTAGCCACGCACGTGGCGAGGGTGGAGGCTGCACAATGTGCAGCTATCTATTGGATGGATCACACGCTGCTGTTCCTGGGGACCAGATTCTGCAGCAATTCAGACACGCGGTAGAGAGCGCGTCATCGGAGAAAGGACCCCTCTCCATCAAAGTATACACGAGTGGTAGCTTCCTTGACGAAGATGAGGTGCCGGTTGACACCCGGAATCAGATTCTGGGTCTAATCAGTGAGGATGAACGAGTAAGGGAAGTTGTACTTGAGTCTCGTCCGCAGTATGTCAATGAAGACGGCATAGCAACTATCCACGACATATTGGATGATCATCATGTGGAGATTGGTGTCGGTCTTGAGAGCAGCAGCAACGCTATCCGGACTCTCTGCGTAAACAAAGGTTTTGAAACCAAGGACTTTGAGGAAACTGTAAAGACAGCGAAAGCACACAAGATTGGCATTAGGGCATACGTGCTTCTGAAGCCCCCTTTTCTTACTGAGCGTGACGCACTTTTAGACTCCATCCGTACAATTGAAGATGCGGCGAAAATGGAAGTTACGACCGTTTCAATCAATCCCCTGAACGTGCAGAAGCATACGCTAGTTGAAAGACTCTGGACTAGAGGCCTATACAGGCCACCTTGGCTCTGGACACTTGTCGAAGTTCT
>JBHLOD010000284.1:0-3217 GCA_048940825.1 Promethearchaeota archaeon
ATCAACGTAGCGCTTGCAGGCCGCACAGTCTTGTGTGCACGGTGCCTTGCTTCCCTTCGAGAGTCCCGGAGCAAGATTAAGCGGCAAGTAGTCAGGCAGTATTGGTGAGTTGCCAAACCAGCTTTCGGATCTTCTTACGCCCGGTTCTGTTCGGAGACTGCACGTGCCAGTTATGGACTGAAGACTCCAGGTGTCCTCTGCGGCCATAATCGCCATCATATTGTAGCTGCCCGTGACGGGAGCGAGCATCAACAATCTAGGGCAGTGCTGGTACTTCTCTTTCAGGCGGTCTGCGGTGTCCATACTCTCAACTTCAAGGGCCATGAACAGAAGCTTCACGTCCATCTTTTCAGCATTCACACCCGCACCAACGTGCACGTAGCCGTTCCTAATCAGCTTGTCCAGACGCTTACTCACTGCGACATGGGACATTTTCAAATCCTTTCCAATCTCAGAAAGGCTGGTTCTTCCATCCTTTTGAAGAAGACTTACCAACTTCTTGTCGACGTTGTCCAATTGTCAAACGCTCCAACCTAGGCCCCTAATACTGCCTGGTTAATACATGTAACCTCCAGTAACAATCCGGTTAATAATTATGCCTATTCTAGAGTCCGCCCAACAGAATCGAGTAACTACACTCTTGCAGCCGATTCCCAGTCATGATTGTAGATGTGGGCATTCACTGACAGTGTTGTTATCGTGCCGGGAGTCAGATCTGTCTTGTCTGCCACGTATGAGAGGAGCTCGCCTAGTGCATACACGTTCGCCAACCACGCACCATACATGTCATTGGACCTAATCATCACCGAGAGGTCAAGTCTATCCTCCCTCTTCATGAAGACAAAGTGATTCAGACAGGGCACTTCATCCACGACAGTGTCCTTTCGTGGGTCCCAAGTTGTGGCAACGGCTCTTCGAGAGTGTGGCGATTCATTCAGCTTCGATATCACGTACTCAATCTGGTTGATGCCTTCAGAGCCCCATGCATTCAACCTCTCCCCGTAGGTGTAGTCGAAGTCGAGTCGATCAGGTGTGAGCAACTGTGTGGCGTACTTCTCCTTCAGTATCTTCTCGCTGAATGGATACTCGGGGCAGACTCGATCGGAGTATGGGTCGTTGATGTGAATCATGACATTGGAGTGCCAGCGCGTCTCAAACTCCCGCTCGTCAACCCGACGCATTCCACTCTCCATTATCTTTCTGACAACTCGTTTCCAGCCATCAACTGGCGTGCTTGCTTTCAGGTAGACTGGCATCTCTATCATAGACCCCTTGATTCAGACTGGCCGTACGCGTCATGCATCTTATCATTGTTTGGTCCAAGCCACAAGGACTTGTCGTCCATTTGGCGCCAGCATATAAAGGGAGTTCCGGACGGGCGGCCAGATTCCTTTCTGTTCTCGCCGGCCTGAGTCTCACCGAACTTGCATTTTCCGGTGTGCATCTCCGGAAACTCCATATGACCTTAATAGGAACCTCCAGAACAATCAGGTGTGACGGCCTACGAAGAAAACATACCCTCCCCAGAATGCCTTCTATGGCTGCTAGAAGTCATTTTGCTGCGCAATAAGTCTTTTATTCTAGGTTTGGTGAGATGCCAAGGACCTTCGCTGTCTGAAGGGAGTGTTGATTAGATGCCGGGAGAGGACCAGACGCCACACGCTGTTCTTTACTTGTTTACCCAGGATGGTTGTGTGAACTGTCCGGCCGCTAAGGCAGTTGTCGATGAGGCCCTGATGGGGACCGGGGTTTCCGTCGAGACTGTTGACCTTCAAGATATGGATGAGGACTTGGACTTCAGACTACTCGAGAGTCAGATCTTCATCGCGTCAACTCCCAGTATTGTCATTGAGAATGGTGATTCGATGGAGCTACTCTACAGCGGAGTAGTTCCGACCATTGAACAAGTACGCAAGTCGCTGGGAGTGAATTGATTAATGACCGATGTCCATAGTACAGCTGTAACACTCGAGGAGCTGAAGTTGAGAGAGATTAAGCTACCGAAGGTTCGTACCACCAGTAGTACTCTGGAACCTTTCGATGTAGAGCGAATTATCAGTAGTCTTGTCACAGAGGCTCTGCTCTCCCAGGAAAATGCTCAACTTGTAGCTCTCAGAGTCATGGACAGGATTGCTGCATCCGGAATCCAGTTTCTCTCAGGTCCGCTGATACGTGAGATGTGCAACAGTGTTCTTGCAGAACTCGGTTTCGAGAAAGAGCGAATCCTCTACACACGCGTCGGTGTGCCCATGTACGACCTGAATCAGCTCATTCACAATCCCGGTCATCACACAAACAACGCCAATCTCATGCGTAATCCAGAAACCATAGCCAAACTCGTTCACGATCAGGTGATGGAGCAGCACACGTACCTTACGATTCCTACGCACCTCGCTGATGCTCACATGCGCGGCGATATCTACATCAAAGACAGGGAGTACTTCTCGACGCGTGACTATTGCGCTACTTGGGACTTGCGTCAGGTACTTGCTCTGGGTATCGCCCCTGACGGACTCGGTGGCATGCATTCATCATCAGCAGGCCCTGCTCAACACCTTAACGTTGCAGTCAATCACTCCGCAATCTGGCTGGCGGCTGCTCAGAGCTCCTTTGCGGGGGGACAGGGCTACTTCTTCTACAACACGTTCCTTGCCCCCTTCCTCGTGGGGAAATCGTACAAGAAGATTAAGCAGGCCGCTCAGCAGCTCATATTCACGCTCACCCAACAGTACGTAGCTCGCGGCGGCCAAGTAATATTCTCAAGCGTCGACTTGACACCGGGCATTCCCAGGATCATGAGGGACGTGAAGGCAACACTCCCCGGTGGAAAGACCGATGGCTCAGTCTATGGCGACTTCGAGGAAGAGGCACAGAAGTTCTTCAACGCCTTCATGGAGGTCATGATAAAGGGCGACATCAAGGGCAAGGGATTCAACTTCCCCAAGCCGAACGTGGTCCTTCGTGAGGAGTTCATGAAGCCCGAGTACGACGATTCATGGAGGTTGGTTGCCGAGCTCACAGCCAAGTTCGGTTCGCCTTACTTTGAAAACTATCTCAATTGGAGGTCCGAGATCGAGGCCGGATGCAGCAGCTGTTGTTCGCACCTCTGGACCGCTGACAGTCCTGAGGAGCTGGAAGAGTTCCTGACGGGCAACATGGTGTTTGGGGCCTCGCAGATGGTGACGCCCAACTTCGGCAGGGCGGCCTGGGTTGGACG
>JBHLOD010000285.1:0-3212 GCA_048940825.1 Promethearchaeota archaeon
AGACGTGAAAACATCGTCGCGATGAAGGACAGCAGCGGGAGTATGGTCGACTTCATGCACTTCATGGATAAAATCCGAATCATTGGCGAAGACTTGAACATCCTTGCCGGGAGGGAGGAAACACTCTTTCCTACTCTCATGGTCGGAGGAAAGGGTTGTATGACGGCTACAGCGGGAATCCTGCCCGAGAAGATGCTTGGCATATACAACGAATGGAAGAAGGGCGAATACGTAAAGGCTCTGAACATGCAATTCTCAATCTTGCTTGTAATTCGTGCGATGTTTTCTGTTGCATTTCCGTTGGGATTCAAAGTCGCAATGGAGATGAGAGGGTTTCAGATGGGACCACCCAAGCAACCGCTTTCAGACGCTGAGAGGTTCAAATTCAACACGACCAAAGTAAGAATCCAGAAGATCATGAAGCCTATTCTGAAGGAGCTAGAACAGACTTCAGGTCGTTGAAGCTCTGGTAGTGATTCTTGCGTCGAAGTACATCTTATTAATACAGTATGCGCTTCGAGGCGTTTCACAGACCTTTCAACAACGTTCGGAGGGCTGCTTGCGCCATGATGCCCCCTAGTCTTACTTCATACAAGAAGCCAATCATAGCCGTTATTCTTGTTGCTGTGTTCGTGGTATCCGCGGTCATTGTTCTGGGAACGCCGACAGGCATGGAGGATGTCAGAGTAGCTATCTATGATGGTGGAGGGACCCTTGAGTCAAGCAAGATAGCAATCGACAACATGTTTGCTTGGATGCGCGCGAGGATTGGCCATGTGAATGCATCCCAGATTCGGGAAGGAGCACTTGCAGACTATGACATCCTTGTCATGCCAGCCGGAGGTGGATTCGGAGAGTATCTCCAAAATGCGGGGATGGATGCCATACGCCAGTTCGTTGAGGATGGGGGTTCGTACTTTGGCATCTGCGGCGGAGCTGCATTCGCGACAGACATAGGATTGAGTCTCTATAATGGTACGTATCATCCCGCCATCGACGGCTATGGGGAATTCATGATGGAGATGAATGTGAACAGAAGTTCGACTGGTCCGGATCTGTCGGAGGAACCCGAATCATACTCAGTATTCTACTGGAATTCTGGCTACTTCAGTAGTGACAGCATGTCTGGCACAATCCCTATAGTCACGTATCCTGACAACGACCTACCCTGCATGATTGTATTCAAGTATGGAGCGGGAACTGTATTCCTCTCAAGCCCTCATCCTGAATATGAAGAGGGCAACAACCGAGATGGTGTCACGTATTTCGACGCTCTCGGTGACCCTGACTCCGAATGGGGTCTCTTGCTGAAAGTGTGCCAGTGGCTCGTACAAGAGTCTGAATAGTTACCTGCTTTCAATATGAAATCTTGAACCAGTTAAGCGCCTCGACTGCCTCTTCTATGTTCCCTAACAGATTCTGAAGTAGTCGCAGCGGGTTTTAGACCGATGAATCTCTTGTACTTCCTCTTGCGCCGAAGTATATCTTATTAATGCACTCCGCGCCTAGAAGCGCTTCGCAGACGCGTCTATGAGGTGCAGAGGGTTCAATCGCAATGGCAGCTCGTAATCTCGCATCATACAAGAAACAAATCATAGCTGTGATCATTGTCACTGTGTTTGCGGCATCCGCTTTCATTGTTCTGGGAACGCCGACTGGCATGGAAGATGTCAGAGTAGCCATTTATGATGGTGGAGGGATTCTTCCATCAAGCAAGGACGCGCTCGCCACCATGTTTGCTTGGATGCGGACGAACGTCGGTTACGTGAATGAAACCTCAATTCGAGAAGGGGCTCTCGCAGACTACGACATCCTAGTCATACCGGGTGGAGGTGGATTCGAAGGGTTCCTCCAGAACGAGGGGATGGATGCGATTTGCCAGTTCGTTGAGGATGGCGGCTCGTACTTTGGTGTCTGCGGCGGAGCGACATTCGCAACAGACGTGGGATTGAGGCTCTATAATGGTACGTACCATTCCTGCGTAGCAGGCATTGGGCAATTCCTGATGGAAATGAATGTGAACAGGAGTTCGACTGGTCCGGATCTATCCGGTGAACCGGAATCCTATTCGATATTCTACTGGAATTCTGGTTACTTCAGCAGTGATAGCATGTCTGGCATAATCCCTATAGTTACGTACCCAGAAAACGACCTACCTGGCATGATTGCATTCAAGCATGGAGCGGGCACTGTATTCCTCTCAAGTCCTCATCCCGAATACGAGGAGGGCAACGACCGAGATGGCGTCACCTATTTCGATACTCTCGATGACCCTGACTCGGAATGGGGACTCTTGCTGAAAGTGTGCCAGTGGCTCATACAAGAATCCAATCCATGACCTGCTCTACTGTTCGTTCCTTAGCCAGCTGAGAGTTTCGGCAGCCTCGTCTTCGTTCTCGAACAGGCCTAGCTGACGTTTGATCTCAACAGCGAACTCAACGAATGCCTGAGCTTGGGCGGTGATGATGTTTCCATCCACCACAACGCTCTCATCTACAATGATACTGTCCTTGAAAACGACGTTTCCATCTTCCTCGGTGTATCCATGAGTGATTCGCTTGCCTTTGATGACATTGGCTTGCGCTAGAAATCCGGGACCGCCGCAGATGGCCGCAATGGGCACGTTTCGACTTTGAACCTCACGAATCAGAGTATTCACGTCTTCACGGTCGCTGTAGGGCCTGGGATCGCCCCCGGGGATAAGGAGAAAATCAACTTCTTCCGGATTCACATCCTTGGGTTCCATGTCAGCAACAACTCTGAGACGTTCATAGCTAGTCACTGTGTCTTCATCTACTGAAATGGGATAGATTTCCGTGTCTTCCTTGAGAAGAAGGAGCGTAGGTGCAATCTCGAAGTGGACAAAGCCATCGTACAACAGAACGTAGGTCCTCATGTTCGTTCGCGGGTTCCGTCTTAATCTGACAGATAAGCGGATGCCTCAGCGCAAACAAAGCGGTGACCTAGAAGAAGGGAGAAACCGTATCTAGTATCTTCTTGGTCATTCTTCGGTTGAACCTCACCACAGCTTCTTCCTCTTCCCTCTCTTCTTGGTCTTCGAGTTCGGGACAGGGCATACTTTGCAGCCCCTCGAGGGTCGCCCTAACGCAAGGTCCCATGGTCAAAGGGTTGTAACCGCCCTCTAGGACCCAGAACGACCCTTTCATTCCGCAGGACTTGACGAGGCCTTCAATTGCGGATGCTATGAGCCA
>JBHLOD010000286.1:0-3210 GCA_048940825.1 Promethearchaeota archaeon
AGCTCGTCAATAGCTATCCCTATGATGACGCTGGGTACTGTCACTAATAGGGTTGAGATTACTGTCAATGTCAATGCAAATGCAATTGCCCCAGGATGTCTGGCCAGACCTCCCAGCATATATCGCATCGCGGCACTGCGGCTTGTCCTGTCCTTATTCTCGTTTGCCATTCTATGCCTCTCCTTGTTCAACTCGCTCTATTAGCGAGTTCAGTTTCTTGGATGTCTTCTTCAGCCGTGTTCCAATCTTGCGTCTTTCCGATGAAGATAGTTCCTCAATCGTATCAGCCATGTGGTCTATAGCATGATTGAACGCGCTTATGTGAAAGTGGACACGGTCTGACGGTTCCAGAAGCTGCATTAGCATAATTCGATTGAGCCGTGCCTTGTGCTCCACGTCACCCCGCTTGTGAAGAACCTCACTGAATCGAGCGCGACCGCCCTCAGTGAGGGAATAGGTCTTGCTCCTCCCTTCGGTCCTCACCGCTTCAATGAGTCCCTCCTCCTCCAGGTGGGAAAGCAGAGGATAGATGGACCCTGGACTAGGACTCCAATGTCCCTCCGTCCGCTCACTCATAACTCGCATCATTTCAGATCCTGTCATATCAGCAGATTGGAGGAGTCTGATGATTACATGCCTCAGAAGACCCCGAGGTATGGATTGGGGCATCCTAATTGGCTCGCATTCAGAATCCTTGTCTTCGGGCTTGGGCAAAATTGCGCACTCTCAATATCGAATATGATAATAGTCTAATATCGAATGCGATTATCGAATGCGATATAAAGGTTATGTTAGCGACACAAGAGCTCCAGCATTTGGGAACGTTGATAAGAGAGGTCAAAACTGGGTACAAAAACATCGGAAGGGACTGTATTGGGTGAGAAGGCCAAGGTCAAGGAAACTGTCAGTCTTTACTCAAGAGTCTGGCGTCTTCCCACTTTCCAAGGCATCATCATTAGAATCACGGGCACAGTCGTTCTCGGCGCCTTCTTGTCTTCCGCTTTGAAGTTCATCGCAAATCCCGGAAGCCAATTCATCTCAATCCTCGGACAGTACCTTGTGCTCACCGTCGTGCCGGCTTTTCTCGGGACAGCCCTACTATACGCAATCGTGAGAAAGAAGGGGTCCCCCCTGGATGCAAGACGCACGGCAGGCGCGGTACAATTCGGTATTCTGTTTTGGATAGCAACAGGGGTGTTGGGAGGACTCTTGGACTACCTGCTTGTTTCGACCTATTATGAAGTCCGGTTTTGGATCCTCGGACTTGGCATTGCATACACTGCCTTTGCATTCTTGGTGACCGGACTGAGTGACCATCATCCGATTAGAAACTTCACGGCAGCTCTGATGATTCCGATTCTTTGGTATCTGGAGGCGTTTGCCCTGGGCGGGATTCCGGATTCGGTGCTGGTCCTACCACCTCTTTGGCTGGCTGTTGGAGTCGCGACTATGGCAACATACTCACTTGCAGTTCACTTCATATTCCGCTCGGTTAGTGTGCCATTTGAGAGAGACTTGGGTATCAATGGACCCGAGCTACTCCGTGCCTTTGGCTACGACTATCTGATGAACAACTCAGAGCCAATTGAGAAAACGCTCACTCAGATTGGTGAAGAGCAGGATGTACCCGTCGAGATTGTTGTTTTCAAGAATGAAGACGGGCTTGTCGGCGTAGGAGTCATTCAGTACGTTCATCCTGGCCCATTTCGACAGATTGGAAGTAGTTCTCTTCCTTCGGCCATAATAGACCACATTAGGCAGAATCATGGTGTACCAGCTTTTGTGATGCATGGAAGCTGTACCCACCAGCAGAATCTGACTACAAAGGAAGACTTCCCACAGGTAATGATAGAGATTGACCGACTTATCAAAGAAACCGAAGTATATGACACAGCCTCTGGTCCTCACTGGTCAGATCTTGGCAAGTTCAAGGTCTGGACTCTGTTTTCCGGCGAAGATGTTCTCACGATAAGCACGAGCGCGCCCGAGTTTACTGATGACATCTCTCTGGAGGTTGGAAGAGAGGCTGCCAACCTAGTTCGTGAGAGAGTGCCGCAAGTGAGAAGTGTGGCAGTTGCCGACGCTCACAACTGCATTGACGGTGATGCGGTGTCTGTCATGCCAGGAGATCTACAGGCCGGAGAATACGTCGGCGCAATCTCTGGCGCCGTCTTCGCGACCTTTGATGCTCCTAGACACCCAATATCTGCAGGCTTCAACCAAGTTGTACCTGAGAATGTCAGTCCTGAAGAGGGATTGGGACCGGGAGGTGTCACGGCGATGGTCTTGGTGATTGACAGCCGGGAGGTTGCCATGCTCTCTGTAGATGGAAACAACATGGAACCCGGATTCCGCGAAGAGACAATCCGCATTCTGAAGACGCAGGGATTTGATGCCGTAGAGGTACTGACTACAGATACGCACGTTGTGAATGCGGTATCAACATCAAGCAGAGGGTATCCTCCTGTTGGACAGCACAAGCCACGGGAGGTCTTGGAGGCGATGCTACTCGCTGCGAATAGGGCGCGGGAGAAAGTTTCGGAAGTCAGAATGGGGCTAGGTTTCGGAGAAGCGAAGAACCTTCGAACGTTTGGAGAGAGAGGCTTTGACATCTTGACTCAGGACATAACCGAGGCGGCCGGAATCGCAAGACAGGTGGGTATTCGCGCAGGTGTGGCCGCGTTTCTACTAGCAGTCTTTCTGACTTTTTTCCTCTGAATTGGGTGATTGTCGCGACAGAAAGGCAAATGAGCACTCGTTTGATGCCAAGATGTCAACATGGAGTGACGGGAATATGACGAAAAAGAGAATCTTGGTCTGTCTCACGGGTGCAAGCGGCGCAATGTATGGCGTCAGATTGATTCGCAAACTGAAAGAGCAGGGCCACGAGGTCCATCTCATCATATCGAAGTGGGGAGCAGGAACTCTGAAGTATGAAACCAATCTCACGACCAAAGATCTCCAGGGAGAGGCGGACAAGATCTATGACGAGAACGACCTGTACGCTGGACCGGCCAGTGGGAGTTTCCATCTGGACGCGATTGTTATCATTCCATGCTCCATGAAGACCATGGCGGGTATAGCCCACGGTTACGCTGACAACCTAATAGCTCGATCCGCCGACTGCGCTCTTAAAGAGAGAAGGAAACTGATTCTTGTTCCACGAGAAACTCCACTGAACCTAGTTCATATCCGCAACATGGCTGCGGT
>JBHLOD010000287.1:0-3206 GCA_048940825.1 Promethearchaeota archaeon
GTTCCGAGGTCGAGTCTGCCTTCGGTGATGGCAACTACAACCTCACGTCCCATGATCTGTCGTTTGTGGTGAGCATCCCCGTTGTCCTCGCCTGTACGATTATGTTGATACCGACTGGTGGGTTCGTGAGGGGCAAGATCTTCAAGCCAGCGCTTGTAGTCTTCATGCAGCCCTCTCTCGTTGTCGTTTATGAAGACACTCGCGGTAATGTGCATCGCATTGACCAAGCACAGTCCTTCCTGGACTCCGCTCTCAGATACTGCCTCCTGTATCTGCGGCGTTATGTGAACGAAGTCCATCCTAGCTGGGACATTGAAAGTCAAGTATTTCGTGTGGCTTTTCATTGTACCTCCACTAGAGAGTGGGAATTGGTAAAAACGTTGTCAACAAAGAGGCGATTCTACACAGAGCAATGGACTAAGACTCTTGGTAGCCATTGGGGCCACTCGCAAGAGTGGAATCCAGCTGTCTAGCTATAAACATCGCCTTTGCACTCATATCGATCTTGTCTTGAATCTCAAGGACGACCCCCAGGCCGTACCAGAGCAGCGCATTCTCGCGGTCAGATTCTATTAGCTTGCCGAAGGTATACTCCGACGGTCTCAGCGACTCCCGATCAAGATTAATCGCTCTGGTTAGAGCAGACCTACCTTCAGCAATCTCACCTACACGTATGAGCAAGACACCGAGAGACTCGTGAAATACCGCTCGGTCTGGCTCCAATTGTGCAGCTTTCTGATAGGCATCTATGCTCTCCTCAAATCGGTCTTGCTGCGTCAGAGCTCTTCCTAGGAGCCACAAAGCATCGGAGCAGTTCGGTTGTGTCTTCAAGAGGCGTTTTAGGACAGTTTCAGCTTCAACTGCTCTGCGCTCACTCACAAGTTTCGTGGCCTCGTGAAGCATTCGGGGCAAGTTGTCTTCTGATTCCCGCCTCATTATGTGTCGGATATTCATATTGCCTCGTAGACAATAATGCTTTGCCTTGTCCACCGAGCCCCACGAGAAGAGAACTTGTCCTTTTGATAGAAGTAGTATGAGTAGAGTTTGAGCTAGCGCGGAGAAGCTCAGGTTTATTAGGCCTCCCGTGGCCTTTGACCAACGAAGAGTGAAAGAAGAGCAAACGGGTTAATTGAACCACAAGACAACCAGAACGGTTTCTCTGGTGATAATAGGAAGTCCGTTTTTTCGGCTGCCACCGTCTATAAGACTACACTGTTGGCCACACTCACACAGGAGGAATGTCAGTGGAAAAGATGAAGATCAACTCCAAGAGGAAATATCGTAGAAGCCGCGTAGTAAACGGTTACGGACCGCATAGGATGTTAAAGATGGCTCAGGAGAGAGCATTGTCGAAACGAGAGAAAGAAGAGAAACCTCAGACTGATGAATCGTAATCGATAAATCGAGAGAGTCTTCGGCCGGAGAACGAGGAAGCGAATTTGGATTTCTCTAACGTCTACGAAGACGCCAAACGTGCTGACGCCTATTCGAAACTCGAGTTCCCTGGAACGTACTATCTGGCGTTTAGGGATTTGCCGACAATCATTGCAGAACACGTCAAAGGTAAAGAGGCCCTAGACTTCGGGTGCGGCTCGGGTCGTTCTACGAGGTTTCTTCAGAAACTCGGGTTCCACACAATCGGAATAGACATAGCAGCAGAGATGATAACCAGAGCAAGTCAAATTGATCAAAAGGGCGATTATCGCCTCATCGCTGAAGGGGACTTCAGCCAGTTTGGCCAAGACTCATTTGATCTCATTCTGTGTGCGTTCCCATTTGACAACATCCCGACGATGGAGAAGAAGGTCATGAACCTAAGGGGTCTGAGGGGGCTCCTGAGAGAGGAAGGTAGATTGATCAACCTCGTGTCATCACCTGAGATTTACAGGCATGAATGGGCATCTTTTTCCACCAAGGACTTCCCTGAGAACAAACAAGCGAAGAGCGGCGAAGTCGTTAGGATAGTCCAATGTGACATTGACGACGAAAGACCCGTTGAGGACATTATTTGGACAGATGAATCCTATGAAGAAACGTACCAGAAGTCTCAATTGGCAATCGTCGACACCTATCGTCCTCTAGGAAAGGAGGACGAGCCCTACAATTGGGTCAATGAGACCAAGATTGCACCATGGGTTGTGCATGTCGTCAAGCGAGCATAGAAGGCACCAAGAGAAGAGTATGGAGCTGAGTCCAGGTCTATTCACTACTCAAGTCCTTCATAGAACTCGTCAAAATCTACCCAGTCCCTAATCGGTGCCTTCTCACCAATGTCACAGAGAGGCCACGCAGTTCCACATGAAGAGCAATGATAGACGAAGCCAGCATAGTAGCCAATCGTACTCGCTCTGGTGCGAATCATGGCGAATATGAGATCGCCGTCTGCTCCACACATCGGACAGGAATCATCCCTGTCAGGAAACACCGACTTGGCAACTGAGGGTTCCAGAATCTCGACTGTAGGCGCCTTCATTCTCTCGCTCTCTCCCGCTGGCAAGCATGGGTGACATGAAGTTGGGTGTCTAGTTTTTAGGACGGGGGATATTGTTCAGCTAACTGTCTCAAAAATCTTCCGAACTGGTGATTTTTCGTTACTGGCGGTTCATGCCGAATCAACGGGAAGCGTCTAGTTGCCACATCTTGATTAATGAAGTTGCCAACAGCCGGTTAATTTATAAGTCGCATAACCTCTAAACGTCAGTTGCCTTAGTCAGGTTAACTCTCAAGACCTAGGAGGCGCGTGGTACGTTCAATAATCTTCGATATCCGACTTCGCAACAGGGACTCATCTGGCTCAGACGTCGCCAGAAGGAGAAACCGTCGGAGATTGCCGAGGACCTTGATGTAACACGCCCCTTCGTCAGTAAGGCTCAGAGAATTGCCGAGGCTCGAATCGACAAGCTGCTTCGGCACGCGGCATCAATCAATCGAATCAGGGTAAGAAACATCAGTACCAAGTATGGTATTGCTGTTGGCCACTGCCCAGCGTACGACACTGACACGTATATCCTCTACTCGCCCAAGATAGGCGTCCAGACATGGTTTGTTCACAGGGGTGAATGTGGCACCTGCGACCACCTTGACCAGTGCAATGGAATACTTAGACAGCTTGCCGAGGAGTGGGACGTTCCAATCCCCGACGACAGGCCCCCCACTGATCTATCAGTGTACCTTTTCGACGTGATAATGAGGCGGCTGAAATGGGT
>JBHLOD010000288.1:0-3185 GCA_048940825.1 Promethearchaeota archaeon
CAGTCTTGGACTCGGACTCTTCCTGGTGGGAATCGGTGCCACACCCGTTTCCATGCTTCCTCCCGTTATGCTGGCCTTGGGTTTCTCGCCGTTAGTCGCCGTTGCTCTACCGGCAATCGGCTACGATCCTTTGACCACATTCGCCTTGCTGGGCGTTCCGGCTCAAGTTTTCAATACAGAATACAATGCAGTCACCGGAGGCGCTGTGGCACTCTGGGAGTCCAGTCTAACCTTCGCATGGTACATGCCAATCATTACTACGGGCATCGCCATATCGATGCTCTGGATTGCTGGTGGTCGTGAGCTGCTTTTGCAGAAGGAAGGACTACTATTGGCTATGATATGTGGGGTAACAGCTGGATTTGTCGCTATTCTATCCAATCTATCATTTGTAGATCAGACGATACTGACCAATGTGTTTGCTGGCGCCGCAGTAGTCTTAGTTCTTCTTCTCTACCTGAAGCTCCGAAAGAGACCCCTCATCGATAGAGGCATTTTGAATGAGGAGGACTTGAGAATTGAAGAAGGCATGACCCTCAGGAGAGCTAGTCTGCCATGGGTCGTTCTGGTGATTCTATGCTTTGCAGTCACTCTTATCATCCCGCTCAAGCAGCTACTGATTGGTCCTCTGGATTTTGTGATTCAGATAGGCAGCTACCCGCGGCACATCAGTACGAAGTGGCTATGGCAAGCCTACACACTGATGCTAGTCGCCACTTTGGTTTCAATTCCGTTCTTCAAAAGAGATCGAACGACACTCAGCAATGCGTTCTCAAAGTTCATGAAACGTGCTCCGAGGCCGGTGCTGGCTGCGGCTATCTTCTTCGCAATGGCAGAAGTGATGAACTTCAGTGGCTACTTTCCGGCGGTTGACGGTACTTGGACTTTTCCAACCGATCCGAACAACAATATGATCAATCTCCTAGCCACACTCACCTCGAGCGCCCTTGGCACAGCCTACCCTATAACAGCTGCCTTTCTCGGACTTCTCGCAGGATTCATCTCAGGTTCTGAAACCTCAGCCATAGCCATGTTCACTCGCTACCATCATGAAACAAGCGTCCTAATCGGAGCCAATTCCATGGTTGTCGCCGCATCGAATGGAGTGGGCGGTGGGCTTGCTAGTGTGCTGAGTCCTGCAAAGATTCAGAATGCCGCTGCTGTGATTGATGAGATTGGAATCGAGGGCGAAGTCATTCGCTACGGTGTTGTGGTCGCGGTATTGATGACTCTGGCGACCGCAATCATGACAACGTTATGGGCATTTGGATGACATTCTAGAACTGGAATCTTCAGCCCAACATCTCATCGACCCTTGCCGCCATTATGAAGTCATTGTCGTATAGACCGTTGATGGCATGTGTCCAGAATGTGAGAGTAACCTGATTCCAATGGATCAGAATGTCCGGATGGTGGTCCTGCTCGTTTGCTATTTCAGCCACTTTGTTGACGAACTCCATTGCCTTCTTGAAGTTCTTGAACTTGTACATCCTTTCTATCTTGTCTACTCCATCCTTCTTGAGCGTCCATCCGGGAACTGCTTTCATCAATTCTTTGACGCGCAGCTCCTCAAGCGGAGGAACACCGCCGCGACACGGGACGCAAGTGAGTGCTGCGAGGTTCTTTCTAGTTTCTGACATTGAAGCCACTTAGTCTTCACTTCCCCAGGTTCTTCTAAAAGGTGATGTTATGGTTGAGAAATCTGAGAATACGGCGAGAAAGGTCAACTATATCAGATACGCCACATAGAGGTTGTCTATGGCACTCAGAAGGATAGCCGAGAGGGTTTACGCCGACACTAGCGGAGATAATGCTGGCCATTTCGGAGCTATTGTACTCAGCGACGAGATAGTTTTGGTGGATTCAGGACTGATGCACACCAAGAGTCTGTATGTTCGGAAGCAGCTCGAGCAAGAACATGGACTTTCTATCAAAAGGATGCTCCTGACTCATTATCACGGCGATCATATCTTCGGAGCCCAAGCGTTTGAGCCTCTCACAATCATCAGTTCTCCCCCAACCAAGGACATCTGTGAAGAGAATCTCAAGGGCAGATGGCGAAGAGAGACCCTGCTTCACGACTACTCTCAGGTGAGGAACGAACGACCGGATCTTTGGGAGGCTATTCAAGACCTAAGAATACTGATACCCAGTGAAACTTTCAAGAATGAGATTACCTTGGGTCCCAAGGACGACATCACAATGACACATATGGGGGGTCATACTGCTGGTTCCTCGATTGTGGCTGTTGAACCCGAACACGTCGTCTTTGTGGGTGACCTGATTTTCAACAGAACCTTTCCGTACGCAGGAGACCCGACCTGCAATCCAGACAAGTGGATTGAAGCCTTAGAAGAAATCGTGAGGCGTGACTATGTAGAAGTGATTCCAGGGCACGGTCCGATGTGTGAAGGAAGTGACGTTGAAGACCATCTAGAGTTCCTGACAGCGCTTAGGACGAGCGTGAAGGACGCTCTGAAGGACGGTGTTTCTGAACATGAGTTTATGGAACGAGAGCTGGATCCTGACCCCACGATTGACGGCAGAGGAGACCGACTCCTGTCAGCGCTGACACACTGGTACTCGTTCTACGGAAAATGATTCACGATGAAGCTTCTGGAGCCCATAAGCATCAGGAATCTCCAGCTGGATAACCGAATCATACTACTGGCGACACATCTTGGATATTGCGAGGAGGATGGGATTGTAACTGACCGGCTCGTCAGCTTTTATCGCGAACGAGCACGACACCGTCCGGGTTTGATTGTAGTTGGTGGATGCTATACTGAGCATCGAGGGTCAAGCGGGCCAACAATGATTGGTATCAGTCGGGATGAGCACATAGAAGGTCTCACAAGGCTCACAGATGCCATCCATTCATTTGATGTCCCTGTTGCAGCTCAGCTATACCATGCTGGCAGATACGTTCACTCCATCTTCCTCGGAGAGCAGGCTGTATCTGCATCAGAGGTACTATGTAGACTTACTCGAGAGACCCCTCGACCGTTGAGTGTCGATGAAATACACGAAACAACGGCCAATTTCGGGAAAGCAGCAGAGAGGGCAAAGAATGCAGGATTCGACTCCGTGGAGATAATTGGGTCGGCAGGTTACATTATCAACCAGTTCCTCGCAAAAGCCACCAATAAGAGAGATGACGACTATGGCGGGAGCCATAGGAATAG
>JBHLOD010000289.1:0-3176 GCA_048940825.1 Promethearchaeota archaeon
GAGCATTCTGGGATTCACATGGTTCGGATGCCTGTCGTTGCTGGAAGATTCTACGAAGGAGAAGTGAAACTGCTCAACCAGCGTATCAAGAACAGTTTCCTCAAAGGGCTTGGACCAGGTAGACTCCCTGAGGGAAACTTCGGGACTTCAAGATTCCTGAGAGCTGTGATATCGCCCCATGCCGGGTATGTATATTCTGGAATGCCTGCAGCTCACAGCTATCTTAGGATCTACGAAGATGGGAAGCCAGACCACATCGTAATCCTCGGACCGAATCACTACGGAACTGGTTCAAGGGTTGCTGTCTGCAATGACAATTGGGAAACACCTTTGGGGACTGTTCGTTTCGATACAGAGCTTGGCTCTGCAATAGTAGACGCCAACGAGCATGCAACGAACGACTGCGTTGCTCATAGTAGTGAACACTCCATTGAGGTTCAGCTCCCATTCCTTCAGTATATCTTCGGAGAGGATTTCAGTTTTGTACCAATCAGCATACGAGACCCGACCTACGATGTATGCGAGTCGCTTGGTAAAACGATTGCTCAGGCCGCCGCTGAAATGGACATTTTGGTCATTGCCAGTTCTGACTTCACACACTTCGAACCGGCAGAGAGTGCCAAGATGAAGGACAACCAAGCAATGGAGTATCTGGAGTTCCTAGATGCAAAGGGCTTCATTGAGTTCGTTAGAAGTCATAGAGTCAGCATCTGTGGAGCGGGGCCCATAGCTGTAGCAATGGTTTTCGCAAAAGAACGCGGCGCGACTCAGTTCAACGTTCTGAAGTATACTAACTCTGGTGATGTCACGGGCAACTACAATGATGTCGTGGCCTATGTTGCCGCTGAGATTCTATGAAGAAGCAGATTCGTCCGTTTCGTCTTCAACATATTCAATGGCAGAAGACTTTGGAATGTAGTCTGGAAGTCCTAGAGCCGACACCAAGGTCACCACAACTGATACGCTACCGGCAAGTGCTAGACTTGATATGGAATCTCCACTGCTGTCGAACATCATACCCCCAAGTATTGGACCAACAACGTACGCAGCATTGCTCACGGCCCCAAACGCGCCCATCACACTACCATAGGCAGTCTGGTCTGTAAGATCACCTATCATCGCCTGGATTGTTGGGCCCCTCATTGAGATTGCCACACCGAGTATAGCTCCTGCGACATAGAAGCCGACAATACCTGTAGCAACCATGAACATGAACAAGGACATGGCTCCGATGAGGGTGCCTACCACAATGAGCCACTTGCGCCCCAGTCGGTCCGACGCTCTTCCAAAAACGATGTTTCCAATTATTGTGATGATTCCAAGAACACCAAAGAACATGCCTATCTGGAGAGGTGTGAACGCAAACCTCTGTACGGCATCCAGCATGAAGGCAACTTCAAGGATTCCAATCGAGAACATGTTTGCAAACATGGACACAGCTAGAACTGAATATGCTCTCCTGTTCCGTGAGAAGACCTCACGAATGGGTGTTCTGTATTTGTCGTAGTCCTTCTCCGAAATTCTTCGCGGAGGTTCCTGAACAAGAACATAGACGAGTAACAAGGTGCCAAGTGTTACGACCGCTGCAACCACAAAGGGAAGACGAATCCCTAAGAACTCAGCGAGGATACCGCCTAAGGAAGGTCCCACAACGAATCCCACCATGTTACCAGTGCTGAGATAGCCCATTGCAGTCCCTCGATTCTCCGGGACTGTCATATCAGATACAAAGGCATTGGCGGCAGGATAGAAACCGGCAGAGATTGCGCCCTCTAGAGCTCGAGCAAGAATCATCACAAGAATCGTTTCAGCGAAGGCATAGATTAGGTTGGAGATTGCGAAACCGAATAGAGCGACAAGCAGCACGGGCTTTCTACCGAACTTGTCTGAGGCTCTGCCTAGTGGACCAGCCAGCAAGATGCGAGTCAGTGCAAATGACGCTGCAAGCACTCCAAGCTCTGTCGCTCCGACACCTAGTTCGACAATGTAGAACGGAAAGATTGGAGTTATCAATCCGAAGCCGATCTGCAGAATGCTCAAGGAAATTGCCAGCATCCATACCTGATACATCCCAGCTCTAGCGCCGTCCTGAGGCAAACTGGTTGTTTGCTCAGAATCGTCTGTGGAGTATTCAGTAGCATGGTCCATGGCAAAGTCGCTCAAGGCGTCGCATCAGTGGCTCCTTTTCAGTGTTGCTAAGCAACAATGCAGCGCTCACTTGTCTATGATAACGCGATTCACACCTTTGACCGCAGTCAGAGTTTCAATGACCCTTCCAGGTAGGGGATCTTGAGTGATGACCTTCAGACAGGGCTCTGGATAGATTTCGACATCTTCTGCAAGAACCTGTCGGATAGCAATTCCATATCCGGCTATTATGGACGTGACCTCTGAAAGAATCCCAGCATTCTCAGGCGATTCAACATATATTGTGAGTACTCCATAACCAAGGACCTCTCGTACCTTCTCAAGAGAAGGCCCGGCCGGTTGGAGCCGCATGAAGAACTGACATAGCTTGTCGTCTTGACAGATATCTTCTGTCGTGGCACGGACAGTTCGTCGGTCAATTCCAAGAGCGTCACCTATAGCTTTCAGTGGGATTCGTATGGTTCCGCATTTTATGACGCCTGGCTTCTCTATGGTGAAGCCATGCCGCACAATGGCTTGTGCTACTCTCAGTCGCTGAGGAGAATCACGGAAGTAATCAACAATCTCACGCCACATTCAGCAGACCACCATTGCTGGGTTAATCTTGAAACATGCTCCTCACTTGTTAGGATTCCTCCCATATAGAACTTGGGCACTAAGAATATCGACATATGACTATCATCTACGGACGCGGGATTATCTGTTTCTAGGCAATCCATTTCTCGAAAAGAACTTCGTCAATGTAGCCTTGGGGCATCGCGAAGTGACGGGCGCGTACTCCTACTTCTCTATAGCCCATGGCATGATACATCGAGATAGCAATCTCATTGTCTCTGAAGGTACTTAGGATTATCTTCTCGTATTCTGCATCAACTCCGGCGTCTTCTGCGGCTTGCATGAGTGCACGTCCGACACCAATTCCTCTATACACCTTTGCGACGATGATTCCCAGCCTTGCCACGTGTTGTGAGGCCATCCACTCCTCGGTTTGCAGAGTTAGATGGCCAACATACTCGTCCTCCAACTCG
>JBHLOD010000290.1:0-3175 GCA_048940825.1 Promethearchaeota archaeon
CCAGATGCCAGAAGAATCGGTCGAGATTGAGGTCCCAGAGATGGGAGAGCTGTTGATGCAGCTCGCAATCCTCACAAACCTCAGTCCCGAAGAGCTTGACGAGTTCAAAGCTGACATAGCGAAGATGAGAGTGAGCGAGCAGGCCACGTTTGTGAAAGAAGTCATTGATCAAGAAGCGGTCCGGGCTGCGCGACGCGAAGGTAAGACTGTTGAGCAGGTTCTTGAAGAAGTCGGAACAAGAGCGCGTCGTAGACTAAGTGATCTTGAGGAGCCCAAAGAGAAGATTCCGGAACCCATAGTGAAACCTGTCAGAAAGCCTCCTGAGGAAGTCGAGCGAGTTGTAGGCATCGAGGAACCTACCGATGAGGAGCCCGCCCCTGAAGAGGAGATTCCTGAACGACTCAGTTCTTTCGAGCTTGATGAACTGAAGATGGAGCTCATTCGGAGAGGTGTCCCGCCACAAGAGATTGATGTAATCCTTGAGCAGGCCAAGAGGCTTCCACGTGATATGGTGGAGGAGCTCATCAATAGTGTTGGAAAGCGTGAGGAGTAGGCCGGCTGGTTCTCACTTCTCTCGCTCTCCCCCGTTTTTCAAGTAGTGTGATAGAGGTAGTGTGGTTCCTGAAGCGACCGGCTTCATTCTAGAAGTGCGTCGGACTGGATACTGCGGATGCTTCGACAGAGTGTACTTGAAGTACATCTTCGACTCCTCAACAAAGACATGCACCTGCGCACAACTGGCCAGAGCCTTTCCACCCGCAGGTCTGCTGGGACTCCTTGGAGACGATGGTGCAGAGATGACCGTGGCTATTCCTCTCTGAAGAGTGAATGTCATCAGCTTTGTCGCCATATGCGTAAGATGTTGAAGTCCCTCTCCAGTGATGCCCTCGGAAAGGTACAGGTCCGGAAGTCCCGCCACGATGAGCAGTCGGGTGCGAACACGATCGAAGAAGGACTCGAGCTGATTCATCACAAGGTCGTAGGTCTGAGATGAGTTGAATGCACGCGAGATGTAGATCTTGTCCATTACATCCTCCGGCTCTAGTTCAAGCTCAAAGGCATGGTCTCTGATCTTCTCGATTCTTATGATGTTTGCACTGTCAATGACAATCGTGGGACTGTTGGCGCCGCCTTTGTCTTCTGGAAGCTGGGCATGGACGGCAAAACGTAGAATGTCATCATTTAGACTTCGGGCCCCATAGAAGAGATGCAGGAGTCCCACCTCAAGACCTCCTCCCAGCAGTTTGTCAATGCTGACAATCCCACTGCTTATACCACGTCTTCGTATTCTGTCAGCCGTACTGAATCCCAGTTGGATTTCCCGCTCGGTTCTCTTCATATCACATTGCAGTATTCTCTGAGGTTTTTATCCACCCCCATAATCCGCGGGTTTGCGGAGACATTTCGGAGACACTTTAAATGCTCCATGCGCAGGTATACATCACCAGGCCGGGAGGATCAAATGACAAAGAAGCAGAAAATCCGAGTATGCCCTCGATGTGGTAGCAGCAAGATTCGAGAGGCTAAGACTTCTGTCAGCGGCTGGCTGGTTCCCACAACATACTACTGCTCAGATGAGGCCTGTGGCTACTCAGGTCCTGTGTACGTCGAGGTTGAACCCGATGAGGCAGAACACCTCCGACGTGTTATCAATGGAAATGAGTAGTCAAGGACACTGGTAGGGCCAGAAGCTCTGGTTAAAGTAGTACATTTAAAAAGGAGCCATGCCGTTTCCAGTTCTTAGGGTGACTACAAGATGGTTAGTTACGAAGGTTTCGATTGGCCTGATGACTTGTACTACACTGATGACCAAATCTGGGTGAAAAAGGAGAACGGAAAGGTTCGACTGGGCTTCACAACGTTCGGGATGGACCTCGCGGGGAAAATCAAATTCGTTAGACTGAGGCCTGCTGGCAAGGCAATTGCCGCCGGACGCAGCATTGGCACTCTCGAATCCGGCAAGTGGACCGGGCCAGTGAAGTCTCCTCTCTCAGGCACTATTGCTGAGGTAAACGAGGGACTGAAGGACAATCCTGCCCTCCTGAACGAAGATCCATACGGTGCTGGTTGGGTCGCTGTTCTTGAACCTGATGACTTCGATGGTGAGGTCGGAAATCTGCAAGGAGCCGATGGCCTCGAAGATTGGGTCAAGAAGGACTACGCTGAAAAGAAGGCCATGTAGATCAAGGCTGTGTGGCCGGTCATCCGGCCCACAACCATCTCACTTTCCTCTAGTAAGCTCCTATTTCAGACTGAGTGGGCATTCATCTTGTACTTTGTATGAACGACCTTTGCTTCTCCTGCTGCTTTTCCCACCTCTTACGTTCTGAACGCAACTGAAAAAGGTGTACATCCTTGTAGATCAGACCTTCCTCTTTTGCTGGCAGACTTCTTTCGACGCGTTCCTTCTCTGGTGTGTAGATCAGAGAATCGCCAAATTCCGCAACATTAGCGAAGAAACAATAGGCGTAGATGGATCTGCGAGCATCAAAGTGGGCTGCCTTGAAGTCAGCCGTAACCGGTGTGAAGGCTGGGTTGAACACTAGGTCCACTGGAGGTTCAAAGTTCTTTAGCTCGACCCTCAGGTCCATGTCCAGAAAGTCCCGACATATTACAATTGCTATCCTTCCAAACTCTGTGTCGCAAATGAGAGTTCTTCTCGGGAGTGTTCCAGTTCCTATTTCCTCGATGAACCTTTCGCCCTGATAGTTAATAGTTGCTGGAATGTGCTTCTCCTGTTTCCAAAGGATTCCTTCTGGCCCTACGACCATACAAAGGTTCTGTTTTGTATCATCGTCATGGTACGAACCTGGGATGATGTACATACTGTGTTTCTTAGCTAGACGGGTTAGGTCTTCAAGAAATTCGTTGTAGTTGAGATCGATGGTCATTTCCGGGAAGAGTAGGATGTTGACAGCTTCTCTGTGAGCGAATTCTATCATGCTCTTGACTCTAGATCTTACTGCTTCGACTTTATCATGCCTTAGACCTAGAAGGCCATCAGCCTTCATCTCATAGAATTCGTCTAGGATATCGCTTGTCTTTGAAATTCCTATCTGGGCGATGCCAACCCTGCATTTCTTTCTCTGAACACTTGTGTCTTCTTTGAGTAGGTTCCTGTAGATGAGTTCGTATTTTCTCTGACTCGTTTCTTCTCTGACCATTGTTGCTCTTT
>JBHLOD010000291.1:0-3171 GCA_048940825.1 Promethearchaeota archaeon
GCATCATTCATGTGCTGTACAATCTCATAATCGTCCCAGACTCCCGAGGACTCAAGACCGCTTACTCCGGAACCGCCGTAGAACATGGTAATTACGGTATCAACTGAGGATGATAGTGCCGGGACCTTCACCCACGCCACAAGATGAGCTTCGGTAAGGCTGTAGTTCTGGTCGAAAAGCTCAATCTCATGGTCAACAAACTCGTCTCCAACTTTGAATGCGATGTCTGCACCGCCGGACTTGATACGGGACTTCAAGTCGGAGTCATAGATGTCTATGAGAACAGGAAAATCGGCTAGGTCTTCAAACACCTTCGTGTGGTCAACTGTGATATCCTTCTTGTATTGTAGCGAACTTCGTGCGTAGTCTATATCCGCACTAATCACATCATCGGTATGCGGTATTCTATACCAAACATAGAGCCGTGAAAGCTCTTGTTGAGTGAAGTTATTCGACGGACTGGCATCATATGAACCCTTGATGTTGTTGTAATGTTGAGGCGAACTTGTCCACATGTAGCTCAGCATGATAGCTACATATTGACCACTGGTCCAACTGCTTGAAGAAACGGCCTTCTGCAAAAGTGGCGCAATGTCAGGAGAGGAATATCGGACGTTGGAGGTCCAGTAATCAGGCATCCAATTGATGCTTGTGTCGAGCCAGTCGAACTCGTCCTCTAGATGTAATCCGGCATGGTTGCTGAACGAATCGACTGGCTGCCCTGCAGAGTTCTTGATGGCCACATGTACTCGCGTGTCTACAAGCCCAGACCCGCCAGACGACTCAGTTTCCAAGTAGGCGCGCTCAATCACAGCTCCGCGTGGAATATCAAGGGGGAACTGCAGCCCCAACTCGAAGGGATTGGAGGTGTTCCAGAAGGTGCCCCAGATGCCCACTTCTGGCCGCGCATCGTTGTTGTATCCGTCCAGATCAATGCCAGAGGTGTAGTCCCAGCAGTCGCGACCATCCTCTTTTGGTACAAAGGGGAAGGTACTCGCGACCGTCGAGCCGACAACCTCGGTCCCGTTGACTCTCAGGCCGACCTGCTCTGGGAACGGTCGGACTTCTAACTCCACTTGTATCTCATCAATGTAGGCATAGGCGTCTCGCGAGGAGCCCAGCGTTCCAGAAACGTCGGTTCCTAGGCCAATCTCGAATAGCAAGGAATCCGGGAGAGCCACTGAAGCGAGCTCAGAGGATGGAATAGTAACGGATGCTTGAAGCCATGTATTTGTCGTGTCACCTGACTCGAAAACTAGGAATTTGTCCTCTATACCCGCAAACCTCGTGAAGAGATGGGTCTGATTGAACAAATCTGAGCCCGATGTCACGTAATAGAAGAAGCTTATCTGAACTGAGTAAAGCTCTCGCCAAGGAGCGTGTATCTGTTGACTCAGGTATAGGGCGTCATCAGGATTAAGATTGTCACTACCGCCAATCTGAGCTTCAAACCTCCATCCACGTGTGCCGGAATAGCCACTAGAGTCGTCGTTCAGCTCCCAATCTCCGTGAAGCGGATGAGGACTATATGCGCCCATCTCGTACCCGACGGACTTTGTCAGAGTCCAGTAATCGGGTACAGTGACTTGGTCATCATACATGGATATGTCGCCGACATGCCAACGCTCTTGGTGATAGGTATTCCAGCTCGGGTTGCGTAGCACATCGGAGGTCGCCATAGTGAAGGTATCGAGCGTCGCTCTGAGACCAGTAGCTGAATAGTCCCCAGAAATGCCTATTGTCCCCACACTCATAGTATCAGAATCAATCTCGACGGGCAGGTCGGTTCCTTCAACCACAGTTCCGCGAATGATTGTGTTGAGAGCTTGACCTGTACCGGTGCCATATGAGTAGCCTCCGTCAGCCAAGACCGGGCCGTTGTTTGTGCGAGATGGCCCTCCGTCTGTGACTTGCATTATTCGTGGGGAGTACACAGCAGGGACCATGAATAAGAACATGAAGATGACAACTACTATTCGTGATTTCCTCATGCAGAGCGACCTCCTGATTCACATCGAGGTTTTGCTTGTGGTTGTCTAGACTACACGAGCCTGGTGTGTTGGATGCACACATCCGTATCTGAGAAAATCACCCGCATAATAATGAATGGCGTGTCAACCGTTTCCGGAAGATGAAGAGCCGTTCGTTTTATCGATGCGTAAGGTATTCTCTATACCCGATGAAGCTGTAACCCAATCGGTCCTTCATGTCCTCGATTAGCTCGAACACCTGCGTTTGTGTGTGGTCTCGCGGGTGGACTCCGAACTGCACGGGACCTCCAAGCTCTATCTCAAGGAGGGCATTTGCGAATGATGTGCCCTTTACGCCCTGGCTCACAAGGAATTCCGCGGTTCTATGGACGCGCTCATCTGAGAATGAGTGAATCTTGTTCTCTACTACGCTGTACTTCATCCCTGCCGCCCTCATAGCCTTGCCAACTCTTGGAGGAGCTTGCCACAATGGTGGCACAAATCCGTATGGCTTCTGACCGAGGCTAGCAGCTAAGGTTGCAGCCCCAGATTTTGCACGTTTTGTAGCTCGCCTAGAGTCCATCTTGCGAAATTCATCCATCGAACCAGACTTCGTGAAGTGAGAGTAGCCATGCATGGATATCTCAAGGCCAAGCGACTGAAGATACTCTGAAAACAGAGGGCTTCGCTCAAAGCTATTAGATTTCTTTAACCCGTACATGGGAACAACAAGTAGAGTGAAGCTCGAAACCCCCAGGTCAGACAAGCGGTCACAGGATGCTACCACGTCGTTCTCAAACGGAGGGCTCACATCATGTAGAGAGAGAAGTGCGATGCGTTCGTCTACGTCCACAACCGCACCCTTCACTTCAATCGCCCTCCCGACCCAATGCTGAGGTCCACTATGACTTCTTCCGATGCGCTTGTTGATGTCATTGTGAGAACTTTACATCCCACGAGTCCATTGTTTGTAAGCGAGGTCCATGTCCTTCTCAGTTATTGTCTTCCGGCCGGCATGCTCTGTCAGCTCGGAGGCTCGCTTGGCGAGGTTCTCACCGATTTCTTCAAGGATTTGCGCAAGTCTCTCGGCACCCTTGTCACTCACACGATTTGCGCCCGCCTTTCGCATCAGTCGATCGACCGGTGCCACAGGAATGATTCTGTCCTTCTTCGACCTCGGCAAGGCTTTCTCTCCTCTTGT
>JBHLOD010000292.1:0-3171 GCA_048940825.1 Promethearchaeota archaeon
CTAGCTGTTCGTTGCTCAACATTCTCCCAAAACCCGAAGACACCTTCAAAGAAAAGTGCTCCGATTCCATATCAAGTGTGTCGCCACTCACTTCATGCATTGGAAGAGGACTAGATATGGACCACTATCTTTAAAGGTGAAGCCAAGCTGGCTGCCAAGAAAACCTACCTGCAGGAGATTTCGATTTGCCATCTGCATTCCTTAAGGCTCTATCACCATTCGTCCGGGTGATGCCAGAGGTAAAGGCACCTGATCGAGAGGTGTCCTTCCGTGAGAAGATGGTATGGACGGCTGTAATCCTTATACTATTCCTTCTCATGTCACACATCCCCCTGTACGCTGTTGACAAGACGGTTGGAACTGACTATCTATGGGCTCTGCGAGTAATCCTCGCCAGTACAAGAGGAACTCTGATGGAGCTCGGGATAGGGCCTATAGTAACTGCAGGTCTGGTTATGCAGCTTCTCTCCGGTTCGAAGATTATCGATGTGGACTTCGGCGACCCTGACGACAGAGCAATGTTTACCGGAGGTCAGAAAGTTCTAGCCATGATCATGACGGCCTTCCAGGCAATCGCCTACATAGTTGGCAATGCTTACGGCACACTGGGACCTGAGGCCGCACTGATAGTATTCATGCAACTATTCATTGCGGGGATTATCGTAATCCTGATGGATGAGCTCATCCAGAAGGGGTGGGGACTTGGTTCAGGTGTGTCTCTCTTCATCATGACCAACGTCGCCGGCCAAGTAATGTTCAACATGCTGAACTTCGTTGACCTCGAGACTGTTGCGCCCCTCTACTACGAGAATCCCGAAACTCAGCTTCCGAAGGGAATCATCGCGGCACTTCTGGCAAACACTCTACGGTTCTTCAACATTGGTACGGACGTGGGCCCATTCGTTCCATGGCAATGGCTAGGAATTCGAGACGGTCTCAGCCCTAGCCTGTTCACATTGGGTGTGACCCTTATCATAGTGTTCGGGGTCATATGGATGGAAACCGTGAGAGTGGAAATACCCCTGCAATATGCCAAATACAGAGGAATGAAGGCAAGATATCCAATCAAACTGTTATATACCTCAAACATTCCGGTAATCTTGGCTCAGGCGTTATTCGCTAACATCCTATTCTTCGGACAGATAATCTATACGAACTTCAACTCAACTGGGACCAATCCCTTCTTGAATTGGATAGGCATCTTCGAACAAGACCCAGACAGTGCCCGTATGATTGCCACTTGGGGCCTGTCTCGGTATGTCACACCGCCGCAAGGACTGTTTGCGGTGTTCGCCGAGGCGGACGGACTTATCCACGTAATTGTCTACGCGGCCTTGATGATCCTACTGTGTTGGGGCTTTTCCAAGGTCTGGGTGGACATTAGTGGTATAGCACCACGAGACGTGTCCCGTCAGCTCCTAAATAGCGGGTACATAGTTCCGGGGTTCAGAAGAAGCGAGAAGGTACTAGAGCGCCTACTCGACAGGTACATCCCCATTGTTGCTAGTCTTGGAGGGTTCCTTGTGGGCGTGCTTGCGGCAGCGGCAGACATTGCAGGCGCACTAGCCAGCGGGACCGGCATACTCCTAATGGTGTCAATAATCAAACAATACTACGAACAGATTGCGAAGGAACAGCTTGCCCAGATGGGTGGCGAAGGCGTGGCCGGACTCTTGGGAATCCTCTAGAGTGTATGGGCGAGAAAACCGCTCGCCTCACACTCTCCTAGACCCGTTTCGGACTGATTTCATAGCGATTGGAATTGAGGCAAACCTAAAATGGATGTATGCGTCCTCCAGTGGGTCTGAGAGAGGAAAAGGAGAATCGCTGGGGTATCATACAATGGTATCAAGCAAGGTTAGGTATGGGTTGCCCGCACTGTTCTTTGTTGTCGGCGTATGGGCTGCCGTCCAGCTCATAGTGGGTGTGACAACGGCTGCTGAAACCTCTGACATTCTGACGGTCTGGGGAGGGTCTGCTTATGAGGACATACTCTTTGTAATAGCTGTGGGGCTTCCGATACTTCTTCTGGAATATGCTGGGCTAGCAGTTCCTATGGCAATTGTGTTCTTAGCCATTGCTCGAAACTACAAACGCGCCTCCTATGAGATGAACATCATGAACATTGGCACCGAGTTTGGCGGGCTACGGATGATTCGCAGGGCTGTGGCACCTGCCTTGTTTAGTGTCAGCACATCGGAGTTCCTGAAAGGATGGGTCCAGAGTAGTGCCTTCGCGCTTTCTGATGTCCCGTCTGACATGACGGCTATGTATAACATCTCATTGACCCTGATTGCTTCACTACTCTTCTTGGTGGTTGCACTTCCACTCTTCTCAGCAACGTGGGTATTGAACGACGCGGGGATAGTCACACACTTGAAGGAAGACAAGATGAGAATACGTCAATGTCCTGACATGCAAGGAGTCGGTCGTTGGGTCGGAAACACGTTGGGAGGATACGCATTGATAGCGTTCCCACTGGCCATGTTTGTAACCCAGTTCTGGGAGCCATATGTGGTGCAAATGCGAGAGCCAACGACATTGAATCTTCTCATCAGCTTCCTCTGGATTCTAGGTCTGCCTCTTCTGGTTATGGCATTCATCGTGCCTGTTGTTGCACTAAACGAGATCTCACAGAAGAGAATCAGAAAACGACTCACAGCATATGCAGTTCGTCTTGGTGCAACGGTTGTACTCAAGAGAAAGGTAGAGAAGGTCGACAAACCAGAGGTACTCGTCAAGAAGAGGCGAGAAGAGATAGAGCAGGGGATTCTTGAAGTGGAAGAGGTAGTTGAGATTGTGACATCGGCCAAAGGAGTAAAGACGTACAAGCGGAAAGATGAGAAGAAGAAGCCACCTAAGAAGAAGAAATGATCCCACTGCCTTCTCGGTGATTCGGGTTGAGCATTATAGAGAAGGTCTTTGCGTATATCACCAAGGGCAATCTCCTGTTAGTCTTCACGGAACGTGGATTCGAACGCTTTGGACTTCAGGTCCCGGCCGGGTCAAAGAAAAAGGAGGAATCGCTTGAGCGAGCTGTGCTGCGGGAGGCCAAAGAAGAAACTGGACTGGAGTCCCTTACAGTTGTCAAGCACCTAGGCACCGTGGACGTGGATCAGGCTGAGTATGGACTCGATGAAACGCATCGGCGTTATTTCTTCCATCTGCTCT
>JBHLOD010000293.1:0-3164 GCA_048940825.1 Promethearchaeota archaeon
CCGCCACGGCCGCCGTATCCAAGCCCTACAAGGGAGATAAGGACAACACGGGAATGCTCCTCTATGAAAAGAGCAAATACTCACAAACCATAAAGAAGGCGATAAAGAACGACATCCAGACCGTAACCCACGCGATTGGTGATGCAGCCATTGAGATGGTCATAACAGCATTCGAGGAATTGCCGAAGAGTCTGAAGTCGAAACTGAGAGACCAGCGACATCGAATCGAACACGCTGAGATGATAAACGAGTGGCAGATACGAAGAGCCGTGGGACTGGGACTCATCCTTTCCATGCAGCCCAACTTCGTATCGGTTTGGCAATTGGAGGGTGGTCTCTATGAAGACAGATTCGATGACGAACGTGTTCGAGGCATGAACATGTTCAGAGCCGCCCTAGACAATGGTGGCAGACTCTGCTTTGGTTCGGACGGCATGCCATACGGGCCGCTTTACGGCATATGGGCGGCAACTACACACCCCAATCCTAGGGTCAGGTTGAATGTGGAAGAGGCCCTCAGATGCTACACGCTGGAGGGCGCCTATGCTTCGTTCATGGAACATACGGTTGGGAGTCTCGCGGTTGGGAAGAGAGCTGACTTCGTAGTCTTGTCAGATAACATCCTCGACGTGCCTCCAGAAAAGATCAAAGACATACAAGTGCACATGACAGTGGTTGGAGGGATTATCGAGTATTCTTCTCTGGGAACCTGAGGTGACCCAATGGGCGCGATTAGGGTTCTCAGTGACGATCTTATCTCCTTGATTTCTGCAGGCGAGGTCATCGAGAATCCTGCATCGATAGTGAAAGAACTGATTGAGAACTCTCTTGATGCCGGTGCCACCCACATTGACATATCCGTAACCGGCGGAGGAATTGGTTCGATAGTAGTATCAGACAACGGGCAGGGCATCTTGAAGGCAGACTGTCCTGTCTGCACTCTTCGTTATTCAACGAGCAAGATTTCCACGAAAGAGGACATAGAATCGATTCATACCTACGGGTTCCGAGGTGAGGCTCTTGCGAGCATCGCCACAGTGGCCGATCTTGTGATATCCACAAAGCATCGTGACGAGGAGATGGGTACAAGGATTGCTTCGCGTGCTGGAGAGATACCGGCAATTGAAGATACCTCCCGACCCGATGGCACAACCGTTGAGGTTACGAACCTCTTCGTGAAAGTTCCGGCCCGCAGAAAACACCTTGGCGAACCGCGAATAGAGAGTCAGAGAGTACTTGACGTCACAATGCGTCATGCCATCCTAAGAAACGATATCGGATTCCGACTCCTCAGAGACGGTCGGATGGCCATTGACTGCCCACCGGCACAGACACCAAGAGAACGTGTGCTCCATCTTTGGGGTCCAGACATAGCCGCTAGTCTGGTCGAGTTTGAGCACATGTCCGGTGAAGTGAAGGTTTCAGGTTTCATTGCACTCCCTCCGGTATCAAGAGGCAACCGCAGTAGGGAGTACTTCTCTGTGAGAAGACGGCCAATTCAGGACAACAGGTTGAATCTAGCTGTCGAGCAGGCCTACTCGACTCTTTTGATGAGAGGAAGATTCCCCATCTGTGCAGTCAACATCGACATTGATGTGACCAAGGTTGATGCCAATGTGCATCCAACTAAGAAGGAGGTGCGGATTCAAGATTCAGAAGCTGTGGTCGAGATTGTGAGGTCAGCCGTCCGTGAGGCCCTGGACCAAGAACGACCAGAGACGGCTCCACTACCTCTCCAGGACTTTGTTGACACACCCCTATCAGGAGGAATCGATGAGGGAGAAATCATGGAAGATGAAGGCGTTTTCTCAGCCCGCACCTTGGCCGAGCAGCCTCTTCTCTTTGAGAGAGTCACCCTGGAAGAGATTGCCACAGATCTGAAGTTGGAACCTACTGATGTTTCTCTCAGCGGGGCATTTAAGATTCTCGGACAGATACATGACCTGTACGTACTGCTTGAGTTTGAAGACGGACTTGTCATTGTAGACCAGCATGCAGCTCACGAGAGAATCATCTACGAGCGGCTCAAGAAAGAAATGGCAAACAACAGTGTGGTGGTCCAAGAGCTATTGGAGCCCATTGTTCTCCGACTAGACGCCAAGGATAGAGCGGCGATTCTCGAAGCGCGTGATGTTCTGGAAAGGCTAGGTTATTCCATCGAGTCTTTCGGTGGAAACGAGGTGCTGGTTTCTACTCTACCAGACGTGCTTGGAATGAGAGCTTCAGAAGATGAGCTGATAGCGCTTGTTGACAGATTGTCTGACCTCGGTCCAGCCGCTGCTACTGAAGAATTCATGGACGAGCTTCTGAAAGTGACAGCGTGCCATTCCGCATTAAGGGCAGGTGAGAAGCTCAGTCACAAAGAGATTGCCACCCTGCTTGTCGACCTGGCTAGGGCCCCAAGCAGGTACAATTGCTGTCACGGCAGGCCATCGGTCATCAAGTTCCAAAAGAAAGAGCTAGACCGACGTTTCGGTCGAGATGGTCCTCAGGCCTTGGATAGATATAGAGCTCGACACCGAATCAGAAACTAGGTTTGGTTGCGTAGAGAGAGCATTCTAAAGCAGGTGGTGCACCCTCTCCTCTGCAGCCAATAGCTTCTCGGACGTGACAAATGCGGTGTCTAGGATTGAAATCAACTCGAATACGGCTCCATTTCCCAAGCCAATAGTTCTAGTAGGGTCAGTGGTGAAAGGGCGCCCCAATTTCATTACTGTGGCATGGTTCAATCGGCTGAATGGACTGCCGAACATCTGGGCGATCGCTCTGGGGAAGACCAAGTACACTATAGAGGGCATCAGAGAGAACGGCAGCTTCAGCATCAACATCCCTTCTACCGAGTTGATAGAGAAGACTGACTATTGTGGTCTTCATTCTGGAAAAGAGGTTGACAAGTCTGCTCTCTTCGATGTGTTCTATGGCAAACTCGCAAACACTCCAATGATTAGGGAGTGTCCCGTGAATGCAGAGTGCACTGTCTACAAATATGTCGAACTGCCCAAGACTCTGCTGATTCTAGGTGAAGTGATGCACGTCTACACAGAGGAGCGGTTCATGACAGATGGCGTTCTTGATCCTGCCAAGATTGACCCAATCATCTTCACAAGACCTGGTGACAACTACAGAGCACTTGGAGAGATTATTGGGGACGCTTGGTCGATAGG
>JBHLOD010000294.1:0-3156 GCA_048940825.1 Promethearchaeota archaeon
ACGTTGTAGTTCTCCAAGACCAGTGGGGCATTCCACACGTCTATGGAGAATCCGTTGAAGACGCATTCATGGCATTGGGGTATATTCATGCACGAGACAGACTGTTTCAAATGATAATGCAGAACTATTTGGCAGCCGGCAGAATAAGCGAGATACTCGGCGGGTATGCCGCCGACTCTGACAGATTCTATCGAACAGTAGGATTCGCGAGATTGGCGCAGGAAACACTCGATTACTATGAGGCACACACTGACGACCCGAATATCGCCTATACGCTAGACACTATCGATGCAGAGGTAGCGGGGGTCAACGCATTCATTGACACAATAACAAGTGCCACAATGCCGATTGAGTTCAAGTTGCTTGGATTCACTCCAGAACATTGGACGCGATTGGATATCTTCATTTTTGCACATCTCCAATCATGGGAACTGGCGGGTGGATTTGGTGATCTCAGAAACCAGTGGATGAGGACCACCATCGACAATGACACTATGTTTGATGAAGTATATCCCGAGTTCATGCCGTATACGATCCCGATTATTCCTGAACAACATAACCTGAGTATTGCGGAATATCCGGATGGAAATGGTGGCTATCCAGGCATAGCAGACCCAGGCAGTCTCAACTATGGGAATATAGCGGAAGAGAAGATTATAGCACAGGACAAACTCAGGGCCCTCTTGGATGTTCTTGATAATGTCATCAAACCGTTTGGAGATTCGGAGATGATTGGCAGTAACAATTGGGCTGCAAACGGGTCTAAGACATCAACAGGTGAACCGATTCTCTGTAATGACCCACATCTTAGCTTCATGACTCCGTCTATCTGGTATGAGGCGCATATTGTAGTGCCAGGCGAGCTGGACGTGACTGGAGTGGGATTTGCAGGGATGCCGGGGATAATCCTAGGACACAACGAACATGTAGCTTGGGGATTCACCAACGTTGGCGCAGACGTCTTGGACATCTTTGTTGAGCAACTTAATCCGGCGGACCCTGATCAGTACATGTACAATGGCGAATACCGTGACTTCGAGATTGTGGACGAGACAATCCATACCAAGGAGGGTGTTGACATCCCATTCGAAGTCAAGATATCCGTACATGGACCTTTGATTGACTCGGCGCCTGCCACATATGTTCAAACATATGGTCAAGGTGACGAAACGAATCCATATCTGGCCATGAGATGGACAGGTAACGACGTGATCTTCAACATTGTTGGGATAGGCCTCCTAAACAAGATGAGTGACCTTGAGAGCTACTACGAAGCTGGCTTTTGGTGGGACATACCAGCACAGAACATTATCTACGCTGACGATCAGGGGAATATCGCCTTGACCGTTTGTGGAAGGTTTCCTATAAGAGTAGGGTATGATGGCTCCTATCCTGTGCAGGCGCTGAATGATTCCATTGGGTGGGCTGGATACATACCATATGCCTATATTCCGAGAACAGTGAATCCCTCTCAGGGCTACATTCAATCAGCGAACCAGCTTTCAACTGACATGTCTTCATACGGATTCGAACTGTTAGGACCATTTGATGATGGCTACAGGGGTCGTAGGATAGACTACTTGCTAGCTAACGATGACTCAGTCACCATGGATGATATGAAGAGATTCCAGGCCGACTCACTTGAAGTTAGGGCACAGGAGATTGTCCCATATGTAGTGAATGCTTGGAATAGTGAGGGTGACGGAAACACAACGGTCGATGAGATTATTGGTTGGCTTGATGACTGGGACTACGTGATGGACCCAGATGAGCGTGCTCCCACTTTCTGGATGTTCCTAAGGAATGCAATCCATTACGAAACATTCGACGAGATTCGGAGTATCGACACGAGCCTGCCCTTATCACGCACTCCTGTCTTGGAACATTTCATCAAAACTGACAATGCCTACTACTTCGATGACCACACGACCACAGGAGTTGTAGAAACTCGAGATGAGATTCTTGTGAGGGCGATATATCGAGCACTGGACGACCTTGTTGAGGATTCTGTCTTTGGCAGCGATATGGCAAACTGGGACTATGGTAACAAGCACGTTGTCTACTATGACCATCTGGGCGGTCTCACTACCATCGGTGGCATTCCTCATCGTGGTCAGAACACGCTGAACAATGCAGGTGGATGGCGTGTGGAGGGTGGACCGTCATGGCGACTTGTGGCGGATATGAGCGACATACAGATGAGCTACGGAATCTATGCACCAGGGCAGAGCGGAAATCCGTTCAGTCCACATTTTGATGATTTGTTTTGGATTCAGTATGCATACGATGAAGTGACCGAACAGTATGGATATCATCTGATCTACTACTACGCCACTGCAGCTGCCTTCCAAGCCGCTGACACTGATGGAAGCATGATAGAGGCAGTGATTACGTTCATACCATAGGAGGTTCTAAGATGAGAAGGATAGATGACGTATTTCCGGCTCTGGGGTTCTTTCCAGCGTTGATCATCGTGATAGTGGTAGGGATAGCTCTTCAGCTAAGCGGAGCTTGGATAACCATGCTCATAGCAGGAGTCCTAGGTTCATTATTCACTCGTCGACACCGTCATTCGTTTCTTGCGGGTCTTCTTGGTGTTGGCATTGCATGGGGTCTAATCTTCGCGTACCTTGCAGCTACAGCACAGGCAATGGCAATAGCGGATTTCTTCATTAGCCAACTTGGACTGTCCGGGATGGGTTGGTTAGTCATTGTCATCAGCGTTCTGCTGGGGGCTCTCCTTGGAGGTTTTGGTGGGTTGCTAGGTAGATCAGTCGTTGAACTCATTGATGAGTTTTCATCTGGAGGAGAGCAACCAATCGGTCCGGTCGAAATCACTGAAGAAACCAAAACCGAGGAGTGAGGGCAGAAAGGGGCTGTGGCAGTGGATGCCGCAGCTTCCTCCGCTTTCTGTTCATCTCTTCCTATAGAGAAGAGGGCCTATGATAAAGATGAATGCCCCACCACATAGAATCAGCAAACCGATTGCCAGCGGATCTTGGTATAGGTGGGCTATTGTCCCCTCCACCTGTTTTCCGTATACTGACGAATCATTATCATAGACTACAAACCAATAGCCGGAGTATGGAATTCTGATACTCCAAGAGAATTCCGTTATATCCATCTCATTGAACTGGGGAACGCTGCTCAAGCCCA
>JBHLOD010000295.1:0-3153 GCA_048940825.1 Promethearchaeota archaeon
ATGCACTCTTACCTGAATGCCATGTAGAGCAGAACGCACCAGAAGTCTTCCCCGAACGGACTTCACCGTCAATATGTCGGCGCTCATACATCTCATCCATCCACTTGCCACTCTCTCTGTCGAATTCCGTGTACGCTTGAACTATGATGTTGCGTGAACCGGCCCAAGAGTACTTCCTGTCAGAATAGAATGGCAGCGGCGCAACCTCATCCCAGCTCCCCAGTTTCTCCAGCCCCAGCGCCTTTGCTTTGAGCCTCAAGTACTTCCTGAAGGCTTCAACGTTGTTCTCAATCGTGGTCATCAATGCAGTGATGGTCGCTTCATCCACGTCATTGGAGATCAGACTCTGAGTCATGGGGCTAGGCCAATCTCGAACCTTGCTCATCTTGAGATGGTCTTCGCTAATGGACCTCACTGCAGTGGCCCACAGCAACTTGTCTTCCCCGAGTCCGCTGAAAACCACCTTGTAGGCAAGTTTCCTGATCTCGCGATTAGGGTGCTCGTACAGTCCTATGATCTCTCCATATGGCATTCGCTTCGTTTCACCATCAATCTCAATCTCAAACGTACGGGTGGCCAACCAGTCACTTTGAAGCTGAGACCATGCACTAACGCCGTTCTTGTCTTTCAGGATTACCAGCTGTTCTTCTGCCTCACTGAGCATGTGCGGAATCCGTCGCCGAATGCGCTCGAGCTTGTGTCTGTATTCGGTCAAGACGGGGTCGCTGACAATCCCGGGGTTGGCGCTCATCAATTGTCCAAGCTCAAGATCCATGAAGGCAAACGCTTGCCCGACAAGCATTGAAGCGTTTCGTCTTCGGTCGTTCAAATGCTTGGCAACTTCGTCAGTCATATCGGCGGAATATGCTAGACTTGAATACATGAAGGGACCTTCAAACTCTAAAGAGAATTTGTCGGCCTCCGTCAACAGAGACAGAACTTCTTCCGGCCCGTAGTCAACCACCTTTCCCCTGTGCTTGTCACGGAACTCTTCGGCCGCTCCAACAGCAGCGCTGAGCCGTTCCTCAACATATCCTGGGTCATCAAACTCCACAAGCTGGGAAAGATCCCAGACATCCACTGTTTCTGTCAAGATTCTCAGCCAACTGGACGGAAAGTGAATCTCTTAATAGTCCTACGAAAAGGCAACGGAGATATGAGTCAACAGATTGTGGCTAGAATCTCCTCCTGGTGTTGACCCTACGGCCAAGAAAGAACATCGGATACGTAGAGTGCTACTATGAAAAGCACTATTGCGACGACGAGGAGGACAGCCTTTAGAATAACACGCCTTGCAGTAACCATATCAGCTTCTCAGCTAGCTGGTCCGGCTTATATGAGCATCTGTCGAAGCGGAGAGATAGGGAAATCCAAAGAGTGAAAGTTCTAGTCTGCTTGGAAGACAAGAAATGTGTAATGTCCGAGCCTGCTCAAGGAATCGATGGAGCATTCCTGTGTCAACTTGGACACCGCCTTTGTCCTTAGGTCAACGTCTAGCCCCTCAATGAACTTGAAGTCACACTTCATCAGCACCTCAATATTGTCAACTGCATAGATAGAGCAAGGTTGAGTGACTATGAGCATGGCTCCATCCTTCATGGTGCTCCTCACAGTTGCAAGACTACGCTGGGGGTCTGTATACGTCCTGTAGTATTCGAAGAGATATCCAACCACATCATTATTGAGAACACCGAAGTGGAAGCAATCATCTGGAACGCGGCCCCGGTTCAATATGTGATCATCGAGCCACGTCTTCTCTTCCGGATGCGACAGAACAAACTCAATGTCAGAGGGTCGTAACGCGGCTTCAGTTGTCATTGCTTCCAACTTCGCGTGGACTCCCCTCGCCCGATTCTGGATTCCGTTTTCCTCGAAAAGACCGAGAAGACCATCAAGTCTCAGACCATGCAAGTCAGTGCTGTAGGTGGTCAGGCGCTTGAAACCATGGTATTCCCTGGTTGTGACCACTCGATGCCCTCTGGTCCATTCAGCAAGGAGGTCTGGTAACAGCTTGATGAAGAACATCGGGATCTGGTCATTCTCACCTGAAGCAAAATCAGCCAGAAGGAAGTCATCTGCTGCTTGGGCTATCGTCGTTTGTTCGTGGAGCAGGAGGCTATCCCCTAGAAACTCCATTACTCTCAGACTCTCGGAAATCCAGCTAATTGGATAGAGAGTCCTGATCGAGCCATCGTTCAACTGTGTATGCTGGTTCCGATGCGTTGGCTATATGTTCTATGGAGGCCAAGGCAGACATGAAGAAGAATGACCCATGGCATATTCGAGTAGTCACAATTTGTGACCCTCAATTGTGGTTCCGGTTTATATATGAGGTACTTCCTTCCTAGCCTAGTTGAATAACAAGGAGCGTCATCATTTGAGTGATTCTGAGTCAAACAACGCCGGTTCAGAAGAGTCTGGATCGGATGATTATGATGTCCACATTGACATTGATGAACCGTCCGATTTCGGGGGGCCTCCCAAGCGCCGTGGAATGGGACGAGTACAACGTAAGTCATACGGTTCCTTGGGCAGCTTTCTCGTATGGGCTGCGTTCCTAGTGGTCTGGCTCTTCTTCTTTGCAGCAGACTATGGCATTTTCGAGAACATTGCTATTGCCATCGCCTCGTTTGTGCTAATAGGCGGTGTTAATGCGATTATCTGGATTCCGCCTACTGCAGGTCCTGGGGATTCCGCCTGGAGAGTTAGATTCTCTACTGTGAGCGCAGTTCTGTTGGTGGCTTTCATTGTCCTCTGGTTACCATTCTTCGCAGAAGACTTCAGCATCTACCACAACGTGGCCATCCTCCTAACATCAGTACTGATTTTCGTGGCCTCAAATGCCGGGGCGTGGGTTTCTGTCGCTGGAGATTTCCGGGAGGAGATCGGTAGAAGGCCCACTGCCGGCATAGTTGTCGGAGTTCTTTGGCTACTGTTCATCGACTATTGGATGTGGTTTCAAGCTGACGCCTATGTCTGGGAACAGAACGTTGCCATTCTTATCCTGGCAACGATGATTGTCTTTCTAGTGGAAATAGGCGTGTTCGCTACCTTCAGATCTGGACACCGTGGCGAGGTCGCAGGCGTCGCTTTGGCGTTTGTGTGGATGTTTTGTCTCTTCATCTGGTTCTGGTTCTATGCTGCGCCGTATAA
>JBHLOD010000296.1:0-3152 GCA_048940825.1 Promethearchaeota archaeon
CCACTCCTTGCGATGATGCTTTTGGAGGTGAAAGACGACCGCAATCTTGTGGGATATTGGAGAAGAATGCTATACCTGGCTTTTCTTCTCATCTTCTGGGTCCATATTCTCTCCCCGCGGGGTATCTACAAATACTATCTAGTCGCGTTGGTGCCCTTCTTCTCCCTCATTTCAACGTCCGGTATCTGCAGAAAGGAAACCATTCCAATCAGAGTATCTGTACCAATGATTGTGATCCCCTTTGTGATTAGCCTGCTTGTTCTCCTACCTACTCGCGAGTTCTATCTGTTCTTCCTGTTCCTGATATTTCTCGGGTATATCCTGCATAGTCCATTCTCAGATGTCTATGGTCTGGTCACATCGTCATTCAGAAGAATTGGTAGTAGAATCATGAGGGCGGAAACGACTAGCTGAGTAGCTCCTCCAATTCTCTTGTCCTCGTGTCAAGTTTCTTCTCCAGACTCTTCAGCCTTGCATCCAGCTTCTCGGTCTGTTCAGTGTAGGTTTCTTTGGGCATCGATCCTGAGGAATGCCTCTCTTCTACATGATCCCGGAGTTGTCTAACAGAATTGACTTCTTTTTCCAGTGCCTTTATGTCCGCTTCAATCTCAGCTGCCAAGTTCTCCTCCTCTGTCTTGAACTGTCTTGCTGGAATCATGACCCCGAGCTGTTCCTGTGCCTTCTCTGCAAAGTCTTGGAACTGATCACGAAGCAGTTCAAGATTCTTCTCCACTCCTGTTACCTGATTGCCCAACTTTCCGATGTCCTTCTGAAGATCGAAGACAGCATTCACAAGTCTCCGAAGAGTCTTCTCTGTTTCGACCGAGATGGCGGTTGCTTCCTTTGGCTTCACCTTGGGCTTCTTCATTACAGCTTCGGTTTCTTCACTAGGCTCCACAAGGGCTATCTCCCCACTCAACCACTTGAAGGCGTTGACTGCAAACTGCTTGTTCCCCGGGTGCTTCATTCCCCCTCCTCTTCTGAACACCTCATAGCTACCAATGCAAATCAGTCGCCCCTTTCCGGCCTCCGCACAAGCCACAATCGGTTTCTTGGGAGGATCCCCTGTGTCCGCAGAACTTGCAAGGGCGAACCCCTTGGTGGTCACGTTGAGCGTACAACTTGAAGGGACAAGTAGGTCATTTACATCCTGAGTGGCAGGATGCTCAACTATGTCTGTAATAATCGGCATCGTGGGAAGACCTGCGTTATTGCGCTCATCCCTCAATGCAGTGTTCTCGAAGGTTATTCCAAACCCCTTTGAAACTTGGCTCATGTTATTCATAAGGCCGCGATCGCCTCCCGATAGCGAGAGGAGCATCAGGCCCCCTCCGTTCGTCACGAAGCGTTTTAGAACATCAATCTCTGCAGGTCTGAGCTTGGAGCTATTGGGGCAGCCGAAGACTACCACAGAAGCGTTCTCTAGGTTCTTGGTCAGTAGCATGAATTCGGTGTATGGCTCAACGTCGAAGTCATTGTCCCTGAGGAGCTTTGCCAGCTCTGAATAGGTCGTGTCTATCCTTCCACGCTCGTTCTGGGTTTGGTCGAAGTATACTAGCTTCCTTCTTCCGCTCAAAGATGGACCACCTACTGTCCGGCCTGCATAGAGTGCATGAGATATAACTAATGAGACTTGCGCAGCTATCCTCTGTGGTTGCAAATCTTTTATCACTCACTTCTGTTTCGACTGCTGATATGTCTGATGACTGCATTTTCTGCAAGATTGTCAAGGGCGAGATGCCCGCCTCTGTCATCTTTGAGGACGAGATATCTGTGGCCTTCATGGATATCTTCCCAGTGACGAAGGGTCATTGTCTTCTAATCTCGAAAGAGCACCATGTCAATCTCTTTGATATTGACCTTGAACTCCTTGCTCAGCTAAGCAAACGTCTGGCTGAACTCACTCGTAGAGTCAATGAAGCACTTGGCCCTGAGGGTGTTCTCAACGCTGTGGCCAACGGTCCTGGAGCCGGTCAAGAGGTCTCCCATCTTCACTTCCACGTAATACCACGGAACAGTGGGGATCCCTTCGGTTTCAAGTTTCCTCCGAACTACCGAGATGAAATGGCTCCAAGAGATGAACTAGACAAGCTTGCCACATTGATATCTGAGGCCCGCCCTGCAACGTGAAAGGAAGTCTCTGCCTAGAGGCCCATCAGCCCGAGGCCCGTCGCCTCATCTTTCACTCGGAATATCTCTTCCTCCATTTCGAGAATGATGAGTTCAGCAACCACCGAAACCTCGCAGCCGGGTGCTAGATGACCTCCGTAGCAGGTTCCATCTTCATCTGCCACAATCATGTGAGCGTGCACCACCAGATCACCATCTCTTGTGCGTGCGATATTGCCCATACAGGACACTACCTCAAGATCACGTTCCACCACAAACTCGTTATACTCTCTGGTGGTTCTGTTGAACCATCGTAACGCAGCAGTGGACACTGCTCCAATGAGAGAGAGCTGCCCTGACCTTACTCCATTATCGACAGCCACCTTCTCAATCGTCTTTATGATGTCCTCTCCCGGAAACATCCTTGCGAAGATGGCCCCCTTGATCTTTGTGGATACTGTTCGAACCATGGCCATGGTGGACTCATCCAGACTAATGAAGGGTTCGCCGATTCTCCCCTTGGAAGTGCTTATCAGGACTATAAATCCAGAATAGGAGTGAGACGATTTGGCGAAAGGTAAGCGGCCCAAGGATGACTCACAGTCGAGTCTTGAGGACTTCTTCAGTTCATCTGAAACTGATGAATCAGATGAGCAAGTATCGGCGTCAGAAGAAGAAGAGAATCCTGAGAGCACTGAATCCCTGGGTGAAGAAGTAGACGATGAGGAAGAGCCCGAAGAGGAAGAAGAGACCCTAGAAGAGCTTCGTGTGGGTGAACGCGACATCAAAGATGACCTACCACCTTCCTATCTGTTGTCGATTGACTATGCAGGAGCACAGAGGAAGGCATTCGCAAGGCTCTACAATCCAGCTGACAGAAGAGTCTACTTCTGGTTCGATAACACAGGTCATCAGCCCTATTGCTACACCGACTTTCCCGTCCAAGTGGCAGAGCAGAAGATTGGTAGCCATGGAGGATATGTTCGCTCAGAATCCATCGAGCTCACAGATCTCCTGCGTGATGAAACTGTGACTATGACCAA
>JBHLOD010000297.1:0-3149 GCA_048940825.1 Promethearchaeota archaeon
GTACTTCCAGTTCCCGATGTCCTGTTTGCCTTCTTCCAGCTTTCGTGTGTCGGAAGTTTGCCTTCCATAGACCATGGCTATGCCATCTGCGTTCGTTTCGATGCCGAAGCTGACTGCATACTTCTCTTCGCCCTCTCTCATTGCGAGCGTTGGCATGACAACCGCTCTATGCGAGTTCAGAAATCCAGTTTGATGTACCTTCGCGCCGCGGACTACAATCCCTTCATCCTTCTCCTCAACGATGTGGAGGTAGGCATCTGGATCTAGTTGGTCGGACGGGCGTTTACTGCGGTCACCCTTAGTATCTGTCATTGAGCCTGCGACGAAAAGGTCCTGTGTCTGTACATCAGCCCAGTAGCGCTTGAACCTGTCATGGTATTCAGTGCCATGCTTTGCATCTATGTCGAATGTGACGCTGTAGAGTGCATTTGCGGCATCGAATCCAACACACCGCATGAAACAGCAGGATGTCTTCTGACCAAGAAGCCTTTGCATCTCAACTTTCTTCGTCAAATCCTCTACAGACTGGTGGATGTGCGTGAACCTATTGATCACTTCCCCTGTAAGATGCGAGGTCGCAGTCATTAGGTCCTTGTACTCGTCTAGATGGGCTAGTTCGTACGTTTTCATTGCAGTGTTTATGGACGGTACCACAATTGGGTGTTCCCAGAAGTTTTCGACCTTTTCTCCAAACATGTACAGGTTAACATCTCTCTGGATGCTCTTCAGGTATTCATCAGGACTCTTCAGAGGCAACGAAGCGACACTCCTTATCAGACCAGCAGGCAGAACCGTCGTCCTTCATAGGTGTTTTGTAGTGACAGAATTGCGGAAACATAGTGGGCAGGTGGGATTAACCAAACACATTAAGCGAAGCGTTCAGAGTCTTAAATCCTAGTTGAGAGGGTTCAGCCATGTCCGAGGAATATGATCCGAAGATAATTGAGAAGCACTTCGATAAGGTAGGACTCGGGGAGTGGGACAGAATGGTGAAGACGCCGAGAGACCTTGTTTCACTCCATGTTCACACTCACTATCTTCGAGAGTACATAGAATCAGGGACAAAGGTGCTTGAGGTGGGTCCTGGCCCAGGCAGGTTCACAATTGAGCTGGCAAAGCTCGGCGCAGTGATCGGGGTTGTCGATCTCTCAGCCGAGCAATTGAGATTGAATGAATTGAAGGTGAAGGAGGCTGGCTTTGAAGATGCCGTGCTATGGAGAAAGAAGATGGACATCACTGACCTCAATGAGATACCTGACAACAGTTTCGAAGCAACGGTCTGTTATGGTGGCCCGTTGAGCTATGTGTTTGAGCGCGCCGATAGGGCGCTGGATGAATTGCTCCGAGTCACATCACCTGGAGGCTATGTTTTTCTTAGTGTGATGTCTAGTCTCGGATCTTGGCAGCTCTTGATAGACGTGGTGATTGACGAAGTTGAGAGACTTGGTCTAGAGCGGATGCAGAAGCTATTTGAGGATGGCGACGTTGTGGACGAGCTAGCGACGAACGGCCATCATTGTCGGATGTACCGATGGAGCGGATTGAAATCGCTCCTCCAGAAACATAGTTGCGAGATTGTACAAGCGTCAGCCTGTGCATACCTATCAAACAGTCTTCATACAGAGGAGAAGCTAAGGAAGGCAATGGAGAAGCCTGAGGTCTGGGAAGCGTTCCTGAGGTGGGAACTTGAATTCTGCAAAGAACCTGGGGCAATCGACGGAGGAACACACATGATTGTGGTTCTGAAGAACAAGAAGTAAGGTCTTGTCAAGGCTCTAGAACCCGATCATGTCCCACAAGGGAGGAATGCAGATTATTAGGATTATCATCACGACTATGAACAGCACCTTCCTCCAGGCAGGGACCTCAGTGGTGTCATTCAGCGGCCCGGGGTGTTCTCCTCCCTGAGTTATGACAATGATTAGTATAGCCATTAGATAGAATCCTGCAAGGAACATAGCCGCAATTGCGACCCAGCCAATTACCCTATGTTTCCTAGAGTCAACAATGGCTCGAAGCGCATGCCCTCCGTCAAGCTGAGAGGCAGGGAACAGATTAAGGGCTGTTATAAGCATTCCAATCCAGCTGGCGAAGGCGAGTGGATGCATATAGAGAGTGCCTCCGGCCGGAATGAAACCGCCGAAGAGAATCTCCATTATCTGAAAGAGTATGGGTACACCAATGGTTCCCGACATTCCGGGATACGTAGCGTCGATTGCTGCAACCTGTTCTGCCGTCAAGGGAACCGACATGAAGAATCCAAGGAGCAGGACAACAAACGTGACAGCAAAACCAGCAAGAGGTCCCGCGACACCCATGTCGAACAGATCTCTGCGGTTTGCAGGCGGACTCTTCTGCTGGATGAATGCGCCAAACGTCCCGATCGGCGGTATTCCCGGGATAAAGTACGGTGGAGTTGCCTCAATACCGAGTTTCCTGCTTGTTAGATAATGCCCCATCTCATGTGCAAAGATTATGCCCATAAGGGCGGCAATGAATATGAATATCTCCCACAAGAGGTTGAATTCCGTGAAATCATTCGGATAGAAGAGAGTAATGAACACAGGGCTGGTAATCTGCATAAGTCCAGCCAATGCTATCGTCCCTAGCGTTGCGACAAAGAGAGCGTAGTTGATTCGGATATCTGATTTGGGAGTCTTCTCCCTTGGAACAAAGCGAATGATGTACTCTCCATTACTTTGGTCTTTCCATCTGACAATAGGCCAAACGCGAAGGGTTTCTGATTTCTTGTTGATGTCCTCAAAGACCAAGTCCTGCTCCTGAGTATGGGGGATCTCTCCTGTCTTCCAGCGTACCACAAATGTAGGTAGACCGTATACTAGGCGCTCATCAAGGACTTCGAAATGATCACGCAGAATGAAATCGAGCTCGGCATGCGTGGGATAGGTGATTAACGTGCTCTCGTATTCGTCTCCGACGGCCACTACATTCTAACTCCAGTCTCAAGGAACCTACTCGAACTCGTGATTTTGCGCTATTAAGACTATTCGCTGAGGCACGCCACAAGGACCTTCAATGGTCTAATGAGGGTCTCTAGTTCTCATGACAGTCTGAAGGTCAATGCGATTCAAGACTCGCATAAGAGGAGCTACCGATATGATGGCAGAGATAACCGGTATCGCAAAACT
>JBHLOD010000298.1:0-3145 GCA_048940825.1 Promethearchaeota archaeon
CTGAGGTCATCGATGGACTGTACAACGTAATGTGCTGGGAACGAGCCTACAGGACTCTGCCGGAACCTTTGAAATCCAAGGCTCTAGATAAGATAGAACGTACCTTCGGGGCTCTTGGCCCTCTTAATCTGAAGATACTTGGCGAAATCAGAATCTTCTGGATCGCTCCGACAACGGAGTCCATTCTCATGATTCGACCACAGAATGTCTACGAACTATTGGAAGAAGAGCTAAGGAGGCAAGCAGACGACGGCGGCTGGTGGCCGACTTGGAAATGGGGCCAGTATGAGGATGTTTGGCCTATCGCAGAGAGAGAGTGGGCTGGCAAAATCACTGTTCATTGTTTGACTACGCTCAAGGCTTTTCATATGATCGAGGGAATCTAGACATCGGGCGGGCCCATTCGAATGCGTTCTTCTAGTTCCTCTTGTGGCCCTCTCCAAGCATTGAGGCCCTCAGACCACCAAGTAGCACCGGCCTCAATCCAAGGTTGGAGAATCGTTTCGTCCCTATTTGAATCCCCGAACGTCTTGCCGCCGACCACGACTTCGAAGTTCTTCAAAGAGCCGCGGTGATGCTCGACTATCTCCAAGATGTTGCGGAGGTCTTCCGGAGAGAGCTCATCTGGCCACATACGAGCTGGCATTACACCATCCCACTTGGCGGCTCTCTTGAATGGTGCCTTGCTTGGCAACATTCCTCCAATCCAGACAGGGATTCTTGGTCTTTGAACGGGGGTGGGAGAGAAGGCAACCTCCTTCAAGGTGTAGTGTTGGCCATCATAGGAGAACGTTTCGCCAGACCACAGACCATCCAGAATCTCGAGACCCTCATCCAGTTTCTCAGCACGGATTCTTGCCCTGGCCTCCTCCCCGAAGACTTCGAAGTCATCCTTTGTACCGATTACTGCACCCAGAATTACTCGTCCGTTTGATAGCCTATCAAGCGTACTCAGAGCTCGAGCCAGTTTCCAAGGTCGCAATCTCGGCAGTGGGGCATGTGTTGGACCCAGTCTGATTCTCTCGGTCTTGGCGGCGATGGCTGAGTAGAGTACCCAGGGGTCAAACGATTCACTGGGTTCTGGATAGGACATGAGAAGATGATTCCATAGACAGAATGAGTCCCACCCTGCCTCTTCAGCCATCACGGCCCAGTCGACAACCATCTCAACAGTGCCGCCTGAAACTGGAGGAACAGGAAGATCAACCAAGAACTTCATGCCGCATCGCTCCTGATGGCATTGGGATTGTTCCTCTCATATTAGAACGCTTGGCTCGTGTGTCTTGAGTGGACAAATCAGACCTTCTCAGACGCTCTGCGCTCGGTTGTTGATGCCAAATCTTGCCTTCGTGCGGGTATACAACCTGTCCAAGAACATACCGCGAGTATTATCAGAATAACAATGAACCACGACCCATAGGTCACAAGTTCATAGATTGGGTAGCTAGACTCTACCACTATAGAAGAGAGGAGGTACATGTCGACAAGTACCCAAGCTCCAAATATGGCGCATGAAAGGATTGCACCTGCTGCCCTCATCGATGTGCTTCGCTGCTTAGTCATTTTCGGGAACCCGAGGCAGGTTGGTTGGCTCTTAAGTCATCCCCTAGCTGCCATGCGCCACAATAGAGAAAGTGACACTTGGATGGATGCTTTTTTCAGTGAGAAACACAGCTCAGTGTCATGGAACTTCTGAAGAGATTGGGTCGATACCTACTCTGGGCTGACAGCTCAGTCTGGGACATCGTGAAGACTCTCACAGATGACGAGTTCATTCAATCACCGGGAGAGAGTATGAGGAGTATTCGTGACAGGTATGTCCATCTCGCCCAAGATACATGGGAATGGTATCACGATTGGACTGGCGAAGAGCCAGAAGAAGAACCAGACTTCGACCAAATGACAAGAGAAGGGCTCTATGAGTCCGTAGTGGCATACAGCAAAAGACTGGTGGGCATGGTAGAAGATCGATCTGTTGACAACTTGGAGTTTGATGCAGACGGCAAGAAAATCAATCTAAGGTTCGACGAGTTCTTGTTTCATATGGTGAATCACGCGACCTATCACAGAGGACAGATAGTTGCCGGGCTTAGATTGCTTGGTAAAGAAACTCAAATGACTGACTATGTACCATTCAGAATTGCTACCGAGAAGTAGTCTTGTGAGTAGATTTCGCAATCCTGCCCAATCCGTCCACTGAAAGAGTATAAGGAGGTGGTCATATCCACTCGATTTGATTCGAGTTGAATAAGGATGCACTGACTCTAATCGAACAGTCAGGATTTGACCAGCACGTAGCGCCGTTCATAAAGCCCAATCTAGAGGCGTATGAGAATCCTGAACGGATTCAGATGACTCTACAGTATCTCGAAGAATCACGAGCTCTGGAAGGCATCAGGAAATTCAAGACCATTGAGGCAACCAAGGAGGATGCGCTAATCGTTCATAAGCCATATCTAGTGCAGTCAGTGGAGCTAATGTCAGAGCTAGGAGGTGGGTCATTGGGGGACTCTGCTTGGGCAAGCGAAAATCTTTGGTCTTCTGCCATGCATGCGCTCGGGGGCGCGCTCCTTGCAGCAGAGCTGGCAGCCAATGGAGGCTGCAGACATTCCTTCGCACTCGTACGCCCCCCCGGTCATCACGCCACAACCTCCTCCTCCATGGGCCTATGCTTCTTCAACAACGTGGCCATATCAGTTAGAGATATTCTCAATGAGGGTTCAGCTCAGAGGGTGTCCATTCTGGACATTGACGATCACTTTGGAAATGGCACCTCAGAAATCTTCTATGAAGACCCCGATGTACAGTTCATCAGTATCCACGAGTACGACTTCACAAGTCATGGAATTGGTCACTACAGAGAAACCGGCCATGGAAAAGGAAAGGGCACGAATATCAACATCCCTATGCATCTAGAATCTCCCGATTCTTCCTACAGGTTTGCGATTGAGAGAATAGTGACTCCAGCCATTGAGGGCTTCAATCCTGACATCATCGCAGTTTCAGCTGGGTATGATGCTCACTTCGCTGACCCAATTGGAGAGATGGCGGTGGACTCAACGACCTACTGGCTCATAGCATCCGCAATTGAAGGCCTCGTCAAGTCCTGCGGAATGAAAGGGTCGTTCTGGGTCCTAGAGGGCGG
>JBHLOD010000299.1:0-3137 GCA_048940825.1 Promethearchaeota archaeon
TCACTACAGAGTCGATATTGTAGGCCTCGTCTGCAATGTAATCAAACATGGAGTTGAGCATGGTTTCATTCATACCTACATAGTGCGGCGGCAGTTGTACCCATCTACCTGTGGGCCAGTAGTCTCTTTCCACGCCTGCGGCTGTTGCAGCACAAGCAGTCGGTCCAACGAGTGGCACAAGTAGAACTAATGCTAAGAAGGTGAGAGTATAGGCGCGCTTCAAATCTATTCACTCCATTTGATGCCCTTCATTCCGCCTCATTAGGTTTGTCTATCGAAGCAATTTTGTCACTTGCTCCAGACGATGCTGAACGTGCAATCTTCTCCCATAGCGATACCGACATGTGACGGCCATAGAGTCAAATCACAGGTTGGCCATGCCGAAGCACATGACATCATTGACTGAAGAGCTCAAGAACAAGGCACTTGACCTTGGCTTCGTGTCGGTTGGAATCTCCAACCCGAGCATGCTACACGACCTGCCCTACGGACCCGTGCGCCAGATCAAGAATCTGGTCACACCAGCTGATGATATGCCATCCGTCAAGTCTGTGATAATCATGGCTTTTCACGTGTGGGATGACATATTCCACACCTCACTCGACCCTCCAGAATGGCGTGGCTATGGATTGCACTCACCAGATGAGAAGATTGAGAGCTACTTCTTTGGTTCCGCAATTATGCGAAACATGGCTTGGGAGGTTGTTTCTTTTCTGCGGGACCGAGGCTTCGAGTCAAGGATATCTTTCAATATCCCATTAAAGACGACCGCTATCAAGTGTGGTCTGGGAAGTCAGGGGAAGAACACCCTGCTTGTGACGCCGACACACGGGCCTAGAGTAAACCTCGTTTCAGTTCTCACGGAGGCCCAACTTGACATAGATATGCCGTACGAGTCTGACCAGTGCGGTGATTGCCATCTCTGTCTTACCGCGTGCCCCACGAAGGCCCTTGAACCTTACAATCTGAAGATTGACCACTGCATGACATATTCAGCGGAGTCCCCCTATACTGATGATGTCCCGGAATATGTGAGAGAAATGGAGCGAAAGCTCATTCGCAGGCCTACTGCAAACACCTACATAGAGTGTTCAAAGTGCATGGATGTCTGTCCCATTGGGCGAAACACGAGCTAGCTGCCCTATTCAGAATCTTCCAGCTTCAGATTATGGCGTTCTTTCTTTGCGGAAGCTGTCAATCCCAATGAGCGCAATGGCTGCGACCAGAACCCCCAAGATTCCCTCATAGGCCAGGACGACGTCAATCTTCCCCACGAATTGAACTGCATGTGCAACGAATTCTGTTCCAGCGTTCTCCAGCTCAACCAACACATAGTCCTGGTACTCTAGTCGCACTTCATAGGGTTCGCCCTCCACAGTAAGGGTCAGGCTGGCTGTGCCGTTTATCCAAACGTAGTCGTCATAAAGAATCTCACCAGTGACTCGTTCATAGGGGAAATCTAGGTCCAGTTCGCTACCGGCGGCCAAGAACTTGGAACCGAGAACTGTGATAGGCACACGTTGGGCATACGGATATGGGTTGGTGTCTTCATTCATGTCCTCAACGGTCAGCGACAGAGTATGATCAGCGGCATTGTAGACGACGTCCGAAACCGAATAGTCCGGAAGGCGTGGATTGTCAAAGAAGGGCAAGAAGAACCAGTCCAAAGACGCACCTACTGCCACCTCCAAGCACTCCTGCAGTGCAGACAGCGTACCGACTCTGAAATAGTATGTCTTGAAGAAAAGACTGAGCCCGGCCAAGAAGGCCTCATGGCCTATCTCAACTCTGAGCCTCTCCAGTATCAGAGGTGCCTTTGTGTAGTCTACATATCCGACGAATTCGGGCCTGTCATAGTTGGACTGGTTTATTGCGGAATCCGCTTCGTTCTCAGCGTAGAATGTTCTAGAAATATCGAGATATCGATAGTACTGGAAACGCTCCCAATTGCCGTGGTAGTACTCGCCGTAGTAGGAGTGGGACCAACAGGTCAGACCTTCATCTAGGAAGCCCCAGTCAATGGCGTCAGTGCCTACCAACTGGGACCACCATTGATGGGCAACCTCGTGGATGACGAGAAGCTGTAGATACCAAGAAGGGCGCTGCCCATCTCTCATCAGTGTGAGAACAAGGTTTGTCAAATAGACTTGGCACGGGTATTCCATTCCGCCATAGTAGGCGTGCTGTTCAACAATGTTCAGCGTTGAATACGGATAGATGCCATACGTGTGGTTGAGCAATCTGAGAGTCGCATTAGACCACTGCAGAACGTCATCTTCCCATTCGGGTTGGGAGTCCTCCAAGTAGTAGCTTGTGATATTGACATGCCCAACTTCGATAGACTCCACTCTGTAGTATCTGGACGCAGAGAACGTGACCTCTCTCACAGGAAGCCCCGCGTTGTAGTGATACGTGGTATTCACTCCATCATTCTGCACGTCGATAATCTCACCTGTCGCAGCGACGGTCATGTTCTCAGGAACTTCGACAAGAAGGTCGTAGAATGCCATGTCGTGGTAGAAAGGATCGCCGTACTCAACATAGAGGTCGGTGTTCCATCCATCGAGCTCATCATAGACACACGGCATCGGATAGCAGCTTGCGAATGTGTAGATTCGAGCATGCGCCAAATCCAGGCCCCGCGCGCTCGACCGGTCCAATCCATCCGGCAGCGTAGTCACGAATGATATCAGAAATGAGGTCCTGCTAGCAGGTGCGACTGGCGCCGGCAGATAGACCCACATGATCTGACCATTGGTTTCTATGCTGTGGGATAATACTGATGGCGAAGGTCCAGTGGTGGTCACATTCAGAATCTGAATCTGGCCCTGTCTTGATTCGAATTGCATGCCTGAGGCATAGAGATGGAAGGGTATGCTTGCAAGCGGGATTGGATCGTTGTTGTAGTAGTCAACAGTCAGGTTTCCTGCGACCTTTGAATTGACCTCATCGAGTCTGACGGAGAGGCTGATGTTCGAGAGCTCTACCCCTGTGAAGTTTCCCTTGGAGAACCTCTCATAGTCGTCCAGCCCGGTCTGGCTCGGCGTGTAGGGTCGGTCCATAGTACTCGTTTCAGCCAAATGAAATGGTTGGACTGAACCCATCCCACCTAGTGCAAGACCTGCCGACAAAAGCAG